>JANMMV010000005.1:0-4039 GCA_031373565.1 Saprospiraceae bacterium | reverse complement strand
TAATTTCGCTCCCCTTCGATGTGGGTGATTTGTTTAAGTGCAAATCGTAAGGTGCCTGTTTGAGTCGGTAAGACTAGCTTTTGATCGTCTATGCTTTTTGTTCCTAGATTTTGTAAGGCTAGGGAAACATCACTATTTGATTTTGCTTGGCCTATCTTGTGAATGGCTTCTTTAAGTTCATGCTCCTTGATCGGTTTTTCTAAATAATCTAACGCATTGAATCGAAAAGCTTTAATGGCATAATGACTATGGGATGTGGTAAAAATGGTTTGAAAACTGATGTTGCTTATCTGCTGAAGTAGTTCAAAACCAGTCATGTCTGGCAATTCAATGTCCAAAAAAACAACATCAGGTTGGATTGATGCAAGTAAGTTCAGTGCTTCTTTGCCAGTCGTGCCAATACCTAAAACAGAAACACTAGGAGCATGCTCCTGAAGCAAATCTGACAATACGGTCGCCATAAATGCATTGTCTTCGACGATAAGGGCTATGATTGGTTTCATAAATATGAAAGTAAAGGTACAGTAATATTTAAAACCGTTAGATAATTCTACTTACCTTTTGATAACCCAAACGCGGTACTTGACATGATCGTGCCTTACTTTTGATGTAAGATAGTTAATTAGTGATGCAATGCAGACACACGATTGAGTTTCTGCAAAAGAAATGAATGAGTTAATAAAAAAATGTTGATACAAATGATCCGTATAAAATTTATTCTGATTGCTGCAGGCATGCTTTTGACATCCATTGTTTTCGGTCAAACCAAAACGGATGCAGAACTATATTCCATTTGGTGTGATGTAACTAAACCAGAAACAGTAAGATTAGAAGCCATCTGGGAGAAAGTGAATTTTGATTCCATGCCCACTCAAGAACCAGAATGGTGGAAGAAATGGAAAAATGAGTTTACTGAAGCCATTGAAATGGCTATAAAAAACAATAAAAAGGGCTACTTGCCGCTATTTTAAATGATGTCGATGATAGCTTGTGCCGACAACACAGAATGTATGTGTACTGCTGCCCACAAGGTTATCGAAAGTGCCAAGGTAGCTGACGCTGCCAAATTGCCGGTTGTTTTTGATGCATATTCTATATTGAAATTTCAATGTAATGAAGATGTGAAAGACGAATTGATCACGAATGAATTCAATAAATTAAAAAGTGCTTTATCAAATAAACCAACAGACCTTCAAGCACTTAGGAATGTAACTTTAGCCATGGGAGAATGGTACAGTACAAATGAAAAATATCCACAAGCTTTAACCTATCTATTAGAAACCAAGCGTATATCTGAAGAATTGAAGATAACAGATAATACTTATAGCCGAAACAACGAAACACTTGCAAATATCCATACCCAAATTGGAAATTATAAAGAATCAGAAAAATACATTGATAAAAGTTTACAGGTTGCTCATTCTTTAAAAGACACAGGCCAACTGGGTAGCTCCTATCTAGGCAAATCCAAATTAATGCTGAAATTAAAAGATGAAGCAAAAGCCCAACATTTTATAGATTCTGCCCTTTACGTGATGAAGAACGTTAAACATTGTGAGCCTTGCTACAATATCGCAAAAACATTAAATGCAGGCATCAAGAATTTATCCAAGAACTATGCTGGAGCATTAACCGAACTGACAGAGATCGAAGCATTTTATAATAAAGGTGAAGGACAAAAGCCCGATCCCCGTTTTTACACAGAAAAAGCAAGAGCTTATTTAGGGCTTAAAGAATATGATAGTGCCATCCAAACAATCAATTTGGTGAAAGTAGCAGCGCAAACGTTTAATAAAGATGTTTCTGATAACTACGACATACTCTCCAAAGCTTATGAAGGCATCGGAGATTATAACAATGCTTTGAAAAATTATAAATTACATGTGCAGGCTGAAGATACGTTGGCGATATGGAGAAACAGCAGTGAAGCAACAAGACTTGAATTAGAGAATCGATTCACACAAGAACAACTCAAATCAAAACTCGATTTTCAAAGTCAACTCAATGAACAAAAGACTACTAGAAACTGGATAATATTTTTAGGTATTTCAGCCTTGCTGCTTGCTTTGGGTTTGTATGCAAGACTTCGCTATACAAGAAAAACTCAAAAACTATTACAACAAAAAAACGAAATCATCGAAGCTGAAAAAGAAAAAGCTCAAGCCAGTGAAAAAGCCAAACATCAGTTCCTAGCCAATATGAGTCATGAAATCCGGACACCCATGAATGCCATCAAAGGGATGACCGATATTCTCATCAGACGTAGTCCCAATGAAGATCAAAAAGAATATTTATATGGTATCAAACAATCATCAGATTCATTATTGGTAATCATCAATGATATTCTTGATATTTCAAAAATTGAAGCAGGCAAAGTGGAACTGGAGCAGGAAACTTTTTCTATCAATGAGTTGGTCCATAACGTACATACCATCATGCAATTTAAAGCAGAAGAAAAAGGCTTGGGGCTTGCTAAAGATATTCCAAATCAAAACTTAAATGTACATGGTGATCCTAATCGATTGAGACAGATTCTCATTAACTTAATCGGAAATGCCATTAAGTTTACCGAAAAAGGAATGGTGACCACTACCGTAAAAGTAGAGCAAGCAGGTGAAAAACTGAATCTGCACTTTACCGTTTCAGATACCGGCATTGGCATTGATCAAGATAGAATGGGTAAAATATTTGAATCCTTTGAGCAGGCTTACAGCGACACCACCCGCAAGTTCGGCGGTACAGGCTTGGGTTTAAGTATTTCTAAAAAACTAGTAGAATTACATGACGGCAAATTATGGGTCGAAAGCGAAAAAGGCAAAGGCAGCCAGTTCCATTTTACCATTGCTTATGCTATAGCTGAAAATAAAGCTGAAGTACTTCCAATGGAAGATGTAAATACTAATACAGCAGACGCACTAAAAGGCATACGAATTCTGCTTGTAGAAGATAATGCTTTTAATATCGTAGTAGCGCAAGAAGAACTGGAAGATGCCATTGAAGGTGTGCACGTAGAAGTGGCAGAAAATGGATTGATAGCGGTGGAGAAATTAAAGTCTGCTACATTTGATATTATTCTCATGGATATTCAAATGCCGGTGATGAATGGATTTGAAGCTACCCATACCATTCGCAACCTTGATAGTGAAAAAGCCAGCACACCCATCATTGCCATGACTGCTAATGTTCTCAAAGAAGAAGTAGATTTATGTTATCAAGCTGGTATGAATGACTTTATTGGTAAACCCTTTGATACTGAAGAACTACTTTCTAAAATCAAACAATTAGTAAAAAAATGAGGACACGAAATTTTCATAAACTTCCAAAATTTAGTCTGTTTGTTGTAGGAGTATTTTTGACATTTTTTGGTTTCGGGCAAACCAAAACGGATGCTGACCTGCATGCCAGCTGGTCAGCTAAATCGAAACCTGATATGATGGGTATTGAAACCTATTATATGAAATTTAATAAAATCGTATTATTATGAAAAAAATAATTCTCATCTTTACTTTAAGCCTTTTTGCGTTTTGCTGCTTCTCTCAAGATCTTCCTTTAGTGGATTCTTTACAACTTCAATTAAAAATTGAGAAAGATGATGGTAATAAAATAGAAATTTTACACAACCTTGCTATTTCGTATATGAATAATAATCCAAATGTAGCAATTAAATTCGCCAATGAGAGCCTGGTATTGTCGAAAAAGATGGATTGTAAACCGTGCATGGCAGATGCCTTCAACAACTTAGGAATGGCTTATAGGAACAAGGGCGAAATCGTTACTTGCCTGGACTATTATCAGAAGTCATTAAAAGTAAGTGAAGAAATTTCAGATACAAATCGTATGGCTGCAATGGGTAATAATATAGGTTTAATCTATCAACATCAAGGTAATTATGTAAAAGCAATGCAGAATTATTTAGCAGCAGTAAAAATAAATGAGTTAAGTGGCAACAAAGTATGGTTAGCGAATAATTTCATCAATATTGGGAATTTGTATTCAATTCAAAAGGACAATGAACAAGCTTTGCGCTATATCATGCGAG
>JANMMV010000002.1:0-3257 GCA_031373565.1 Saprospiraceae bacterium | reverse complement strand
ATCGCATGATGAGCCATCGAGAGGTCCGAGGCGGTAGTTGGGGAAGTTGGGTATTGTCCTGAATACATTAGTAGGCAATTTGATAGAGTGCTGTCGCACATTACAATCAACTCCTTTCTCATTAGGAAACTCAATAGTACTCATGTATTTATTTTCAGTGCCTGAAGCCATGGTATAAATCTTACCATCAGGGGCAGGTATTAAAAAATCTGGCGAAACAGGTGTAAGGAATCCACTTCCTGGTAATTCTGAAACAAATCCATCATATGTTGAAATTATCTGCCTAGATGCCAATACATCTTGACTAGTCATATCATATTGAAATATCTCATAATCATTGCTCGCATAAAAATACCTACTATCAGGAGAGAAAGCAACGCCACATGCAATAAATCCATTTCTAGGTAGTGAGTCTAAGGTAAAGTTGATAAGTTGTCCACTACATCTATCAAATTTTGCCATTGCGAGCTTAGCTGTAAAATTTGAACTTATATAATAGGCAAAGGAGTTTCCATCAGGCGAAAAAACGGATGCGCTAATCTTGCTTCTGGGATATTTGAACCCTCCAATAGAATTTGAATGTTTATAAGTTATGCCTTTCTCATCCAATAAAAATACTAACATCTCAGCCTTCACATCTGATCTAACGACTATCCACCAATCTCGACCATTCGCATGGCGGCAGGCCGAAAGATTGTCATCGGTGAGCTCTTGAAGCACGACTTTATCTTTGCTAATCAATGTCGTATTGTGTGAAATGGAATCATACCCCAACGTATGGTAGATCAATCTATAATTGTCAAATACTGTACAATACTGAAACGAGCTTTGAAACATAATGATACTATCTGAATGAGGTAGCATTATTATATTTTGAAAACCTAGTAAACCCAACAATTCTAATTCCTTTGTGACAGGGTGGGTATAGGCACTATATTCCCACTCTCGGCAAGAGAACTTAATATCGTAATCATAATTGATAGTATCCTCGATGATAGAATGATGCTCATTAGCGATCGCCTGACCATTACTGTAAACAATCAATTGCCCAGTATACTTATCGCTAATTGATGCATTTGTAGATCCCATGTCAAATTTTGTACCATAGTCATAATAAACTTTTACAGGATCAAAATTGAAATTTACCCTTGTGGGACCAAAAACCGTGTCCCCATTGGGGTAAATAAAATGAGGCCGATGAAACGATCCCAATAACCAATTGTAATCTTCTTTTTGAGCTGTAGACACAGTACTTAAAAACAAACTCAAAACAAATACAGTCAAGCTTTTTTTCATCTTCATAGTCTACAGAGATTTCATCAGAAATTACGCACTAAAATACGTCATCTTGTGATTAAAACACGCATTTTTTTTCAGAATCACAGATTATAGAGATTACGCAGATCGCGCTGATCACTTCACATCGGTGATTTCGAGTTGGTGGCTGAAGGAACTCGAAGACCAATCACCTAGGTACTTTACATAGCTGCTGCCGTGGCATGCGTGTCTTACAAAACCCCTGCCAACAAACACAGCGAAAATCCTATCAGTAGAACTGACACTAGCTGCTGCACTTGATCTATCGTTACTTTTTTGAGCCATTTGTTACCCAAATACGCGCCTACCAATGCACAAATCAACGCAACCATGATGATACTTCGCTGAGATAAGAGCGCATCCAAATCAACATCCGTAAAATACTTGGACAGTCTCGTTATATCAATACAACAAGCGATCGCTATCCCCGTAGCGATGTACGATTCTTTTGATAAGCCACTCTTGAGCAAAAACATGGAGCGCAGCACACCCTGAAATCCAGCCAAACCGCCGAAAAATCCACTTAACACCCCCCCCAGTGGCATCAACGATGGCGCAAAAGATGCATCCCGAAACCTAGGAATCCACTCTAATGCCACAAACAAAATCATCAACAACGCCAACATGAGTTTGATGGTCGTCACTTGCCGTAATGCGCCAAAAACATCGACTTCATAAGCAACAGTATTGACACTTAATCTCCCCAGCAACCAAGCCCCTACAAATGCTGCCATGATAGCAGGAATGCCAAAACGCTGGATGACTGACCAGTTGATATCCTTGTAGGTCAATTGTAGTTTGAATACATTATTGAGGAAATGCACAATCCCCGTCATCGCGATGGCTAACTCAATAGGAAAAAACAAAACAAAAACGGGTGTCAGTAAGGTGCCTAATCCGAAGCCTGAGTAGAATGTCAACAGTGATCCAAAAAAGGCGACTAGCCCTACGATGATATAGGCCGTGATCATGTAAGTTGATTTAAGATTTGTCCTGCTTGATAGCTTTTGATACAATCACAAACCCCATCCAATAGCTTGCGTCTGGCAGGCTGACTTGCCCACGCGATGTGCGGCGTGATGATGGCTTTGGTATGATACATCAAAGGATTGGTCACATGTGGTGGTTCTTGTGTCATGACATCAAGGCCTGCACCTGCGATCAAGCCGTGATCTAGTGCGTAAAAAAGATCGTTTTCATTGACTAAACCGCCACGACCCGTATTGATGACTAAGGACGTCGGTTTCATCATTTTTAGATGCGTTCTATTGATGATCTCTTTGGTATCATCACTCAGCGGGCAATGGAGTGAGATGATATCTGCTTGTTCAAAAATCGTTTCCTTTCCTACCCATGACATACCCTCGGGAAGTGCACCATCCATTGACCTTGAGTGAATAATAATCTTCATGCCAAAAGCACTAGCTACTGAAGCGACACGCTTAGCAATGCTACCCCACCCTATAAGTCCAAGGGTTTTGTCCGCTAGATGTGTGATGCTATGATCATAAAAACAAAAATCAGGATTACGAGACCATCGTCCCTTTTTCACTTCTTGGTCGTAGTAAGTGACTCTGTTGATAAGTGCCAAAATGAGTGCAAACACATGTTGTGTTACGGCCTCTGTGCTGTACCCACGTATATTGCTTACATGTATACCTGCCCCACGGCAGTCATCTATGTGTACATTGTTATAACCGGTTGCAGCGACGATGACGTACTTAAGTTGCGGCATCAGCTCGATTTCCGTTTTGCCTATGACAAACTTATTTACGATCAGGATTTCAACATCTTGGACTCTATCTGCTAACTCTTCTGTCGCCGTGCGCTCATAGATATCAACATCTCCTAGTGACGATAGTGGGCCGAAATCGATGTCGCCGGGATTATTGGTGTACGCGTCTAAAAAAACAATTTTCATAAGCATGCTATTCATTAAG
>JANMMV010000795.1:0-6450 GCA_031373565.1 Saprospiraceae bacterium | reverse complement strand
AGCGTATTTGACGATGAGTTTGTAATCTAGTAGACTATCCTTAGGTATCGTAAAATCGATCACTTGGGTACCAAAATCGGTTACTGCTCCTGCAACAATGGTAGTCCACTTTAGATTTGTAATCGCTTGACCTAAATCATTGGTTCCTACATATTTTAATTGCATTGAAACAGACTCATCAGTTGGACAGGCAAGCGCTTTCAATTCGGCTCCAGCATTAGGGACGATATCTTGTAGTGAGAATGTTTTGGTTTGTTTAATGCTACATGATCCTTCAAATTTAGTAGTAAGCGTCGCGACGACATTTGTGGTGGACTGCGGTAAGTTTACGGTAGCGTTAATACCGCTAGCCGTAACTCCATTCACATCCCAGGTTGAACTGCTTATCGTAGCAAATGGATTTAATGGACCACTTATATTAGATAAATCTAGTTTTACTATTCCTTCATTGACACAACCTGCGGATATAAAGGTAAAATCTCCCTTGGGGATTAAATCTGTAGGATTGATGGAGTATGTTTTAGTAATTGTACAGCCATTGGATGCGCTAATTAACACACTGATGGTCGCCATTCCATCGTTTTTTATTTGTATCTGCGGATTTTTTCCATTATACAAGGTTGAAACGCCGTTTTGTGTGATTGTCCATTGCCAATCATTGAGGATGTATCCGGGTTCTTCAAAAAGGGAAAGATCTTGAATCAGGACACCAATACTATCGCTATTTTCTTTGCAGCCGGAGAGACTAAATTTTGCATCTGCTTGAATTTTATTTGTAAATACAGCTACTGTCTGGAGTATTGTATCAAAACAATTGTCTGAGCCTCTAGTAGCTCGAAGTCGCACATTGTATACGCCGGAAGCGGGGAATGTAAAAACAGGATTTTTTTCTGTAGATCTGAAGCTTGGATTAGCGGTTGGATAGTTAAAATCCCAAACGAAATTGTTTGTAGCTAAACTTGAATTAAAGAACGAGACAGTAAGCCCATCACAATTAGACTCCGACGTTGTGAACTGCGCCAAAGGTGGCTGACTACATATTCTTACATTATATTGGAAATCTCTACGTACTGTTCCAATCAATTTTCCTTTTCTATACTCTTCTACACAGACTCCGACCAGAAATTGCCCGACGATATTTGGATTTGCGGTGATTCTGCCTGTTTTAGGATCGATGACAAGTGGAACCCCTCCTAAGAGATTATTTAATGAATAGGGTGGGGCCCAATTGACAGTTTCATAGGGCTGCGGATCGGCAACTGTTGGTTTTGGATCAGCTTTGGTGGCACCTGCACTTGGTACACATAGTTTATATACGAGAGAATCACCATCTCGATCCGTAGCGCCGTGATCAAAATCTAGGTTTTTGTTGGCACAAATATATACGTCAGGCCAATTCTTAAAAACAGGTGATGTGTTTTTCAATCTTAGCGCATCTTCAGTTACATGTGTCCAGTATGTACTACCTGTCTGATCGGGTGACAAGATATTGTTGATACTCATATTTCGGCAGCATCGCTGATACGCTAGGTAATAGCCACCCACTCTCACTGGGATGACAAGTTTACCTTGGTACGTAGTTTCATGAACGCATACTTGTGTCCCTTCGAATCCACAGTCAGATTGTATATACTCATTGAGGGTATCCGATGCCATAAACGGTAGCACGAGCTTCCCGAACGAACCCAACCAAGTAGCTTGTGCTCCGCCAGAAGTAAAGATCCAAACGGTGGCTGGATCATCAAATTGGGCATCTGCGGCCCCTAAGAAACAGTCTCTTCTCAATACCAATCGTACGAGAAACGTATCTCCTTGAACGTGACGGTAATAGAGATTGCCGGCTACTATGTGGGAAGCTTCTGCTTTCGTGTTTGGCAAAAGCCAAAGTAGGACTAGTAGAACTAGTTTCGGGGTATGATTTAGTATGTTTTTCATGCCGTATATTTTTGGTACAATCATATTATGAATGAATGGATTCAATTTAGGGAATTAATTTCTAGCGGCTCGTAGGATTTCTACGCGTCGCTCTTTGGCTGCTTTAAGATTATAAATAGAGTTGCGTTCATCTCCTAGCGTTCCTATTACATCTTGCGGTGCTAACTCCTTGCCAAATGAGATGTCTGTCAATACAAGCTGGCCGGACTGGAAGAAGGCGAACAAATCTTTATTGAGATTTATTAGATCATTTTTAACTGAGTTTACCCTCCTTTGGCCTAACGCTAAGTTATACTTTGAGTCTGCTCTTGGTGAAGCATAGCCTTTTAAGATAAGTTCCACTTTATTTCCAGCTTGTAATTCTTGTACTAGATTATCAGCAAATCTTGTAAACTTGTCATAACCGCCTCGTACATCTCCTTCAAAGAACGTCTCATACTCTTCTTTGGCCATTTCGCGCTCATCGGCTGGCAATGGTTTTGTGTACTTCTCCTTGTATGTTTGTTTCCGATTGACATACTTTTCCACAAGGTCTCCAAAAACTGCTTTTGTCACCGAAGATTTACTGTCTAGATCTGGTAAATCATTATCAAAGTAAAGCGCAATTGGCAACAAATCTTGTAGTATAAATTTATCTAAGAATAGATCTTTGCGGATTAAGGCTGACTTTTCGTAAGGTCTTGTATCAATCGTAGCTATATCTTCGGTATATCCATCTTTGGATGCCGTTATCCTGTATTCTTTGCCTCTATCAATCATGAAATTGTATTCATTTGAAAGTGGATTGAATTCGACAATGTCTCGTTTTGTCGGATCAGTCATGTCCTTAATTACAATAGTTGTACTGTCAAGTGGAAAGTTTCCTATTTTGGTAAACGTAAAAACATCGAGTAAAATCATATCTGTCTCCAAAAACATCTTCTTAATGATAGACTCTGTTTTGTCCATGCCAAGCGTTGAGAATCGAACAGTATCTGGATAGTAGTTTTCGCGAATAGCTACAACCATATAGTTTCGGTCTTCTGTTAAGATCATGGTGTGCTCGTTGCCCTTAGGGTTTTCAATACGAGCCAATTCTTTGCCTGTTTCTTGATCATACACGATCACCGTAGCGTTTTTGAGCGGTCTGCCTGTCAACTTATCGTAGGTCAATGCGTTGAGATCGATTTCTATTTTGACAATATCTAACTTATATATATCAAAACAACAAGACTTGTGAAGCTCGTCTAAATAGGCTGATCCTTCTCGATTGGAAGAAAGGTACACAGTGCTACCGTCCGTCGTTTCCATGTAGTAAATATCATGATAGCTTGAGTTAAATGGCGAACCTAGCCCCACAACTGCACCGTAGGAATCTTCAATTTTGCTAATTTTATAAATGTCAAAACCGCCCAATCCTTCACGACCGTCAGCTGAGAAATATAGAAAATCATTATTTTCATTGTAGAAAGGCGTTATCTCATCAAAAGCTGTATTCGCTTCGACTAGATTTGTAGGTTGTGAAAAGCCGTATTTAGCATCAAGCAAACTATACCAAATATCCAAACCACCTTTGCCACCCGTACGGTCAGACACAAAATATAGAATCTCTCTCCCAGTTAATTTATCGATCGTGATTTGTGGATGCGTAGCGGTACTACCTGGTATATTAATAGGGTCCGGGAGCTTAATCTCATTTGATAAGTTACCACTTGCATCGATCGTGCTTTTGAATATTTCACAATGGATGTCGGAGCCATTGAGATAATTACATATAGTGTAATAAATGGCTTTCCCGTCCTTTGATATCGATCCGTTAGAGACTAATTGATCTCTTTCGTTTATATAGCCTGGTATCGTCGTTGACGCTTTCCCCTTTGATGAAACCATCAGTTTTCCAACTTCTTTTGCTGGTGTTGTTACTGGGTTTTTTTCCAAAAATCTCATAGATGAAAAGTAAAGGTTATCACCTTTAGCATAAGGTGCCACTTCAGATGCGGACGAGTTTATATCTCCGCCCATGCGCTCTATCTTGATATTTTTCTTGGGATTATTGGAGACAGCTACGGCATAATCTAAATGACTTAGTTCTTTCCTTGCTCGTTTTGTAAACAGAGAATCATTGCCACCGAATTCTGATATGTACATATTGAAATATCGTCGAGCATCTTCATACTTACCCATGCGCTGCTTCATCATGGCCAGATAGAACGATGCTTCGGGGTGGGCATCGTCATTTAACGAATCAACGAGCATAGAATACTTTTGAGCTGCTTGCTCATAAGCATTGAACTGTCGTGCGGATTCTGCCGCTTTGAATAGGAAGATAGGATCTTTATCATCAAATTCTAGTACCGTATTGAAGTACTCTAGTGCACCGTAGTAATTTTTGTTGGCGTACTCTTGCTCAGCTCGATTGATAAACTGGGTTTTGGTCTGTGCAGTTAATGACTGAGTCATTGCAAAGACGAATAAGAGTAGGAGGCTGATATATTTAGTTTTCATATGCATGACGCTACATTAATAAATTGGGCAGTTTTTGAATTTGTTAAGCGGCTTTACGTTTGAAATGATGTACCTGAAATGAATCTCAGGGCCACCTCTGCTATTACCTAAGATATCATTGAACCCATTGGTATCAAGATCGTAACTCATACTTGCATAATATTCGTTGTATTGGAGGGCAATGGTTGGATACCAAGATCCCGCAGTTCGGTAGCCAAGACCTAAATGGATTTGGTACTCCTTTCCCCTTTTTTGGCTGAGATAGATCTTGCCTAGTCCGCCAAATAACGTTTCTTCATATGCGTTCTGCGTCTGATGTAAAACGTGCGCTTGAAGATCCAACCCTTGGGCAACTTTAACATTAGCTTGAATAGCGTAGGTCAATCGGCTTGGGACCTTGATACCATCCTTACTATAAAAAGCTGTACTAGGATTGATAATATGGAGTGCAGAAAATCCCGCATCAACGTAGGTACGGGAATTTTGCTGATATCTATAATTTAACCCTACGCCTGATTCCATAAAATTGACGCGCTCAAGATTTTTAAAGTTTTCGAAAGAAGGACTTAAAGGATCAAATGCGTCTCCTAACCACTGTTTATCCCAGGTAAGAGACCGAGTGTCAAATCCTCGTGAGGCAAATCCTAGCTGGATTCCCCCAGAAAGTATGTGATTTTGTGTTAAAATCCTATGATATGCCGCTGTTGCGCTGAGTGATGTTAAGTTTAGCTTCGAGTCTCCTTGCCTATCATGATTAAATACTACTCCACCACCTATAAAATATTTACTACTCTTTTTTGGGTAAAATTTACGATCATAAGACCCGCTAAACGTAAACCATGGCACAGGTACAAAGCGCCATTGATCCCTCATCGAACCAATAAACCGATGATCTCCATTAAACACGCCACATAATGAAGGATTAATATTTTGTGGGGAATTGTAGAATTGACTATAATGCAAATCTTGCCCGCTCAGACCAATAAAACTGAAAAGGCTCAAAATAATGAAAAATATTTTAGAATGCTGGACTCTTTTCATAGCATATGTTTTATATATTATATTTTATAATAATACTTAAGTAATTGGATGTAAGTATCTTACTATTAATACGTTCGATTACTTCTGTCTATTAGTTTATATTGCAAAAATCGTACTACAAATAATGGTTCCTAAGAGTCAGTTTTCCTTTTGATAGATTTTGAAGGCAGTATGTTTTACAGTAGCTACTTCAATGCCATCGATTACATTTAACTGAATCATTGGCTTAGAATCTAGAACGTTAAAAACTTCTTGTAAGTTCCTAATTTTGCAGTAAGGTATGTTACATGTTGTAAAAATTCCTTCTAAATCATCAAGCTCACATAAAACAAAGTGAGATTGGAGAATAGAAGTCAGCTGGGATCTGTTTTTTACTCGATTTGAATTAAGATCAAAGGTAGGGTAGTTTTCGGTTGGTAATTTAAGGGTATCCCATAGTTTTTTGAATTGACCGTCACTTCCGATAGCTAGCATAAATTTATTGCTTCGACTATCGCTAAACAAATCGCCATACGGTGCGATATTAGGATGCAAGGTGCCTAACGGCTGTGGTATATGTCCAGCAATAAGGTAGTTTGTTGCTTGATTGGCTAGTGCCGACAGTGAGCTGTCATATAAAGATACATGAATGATAGAGCCCTTATGATGTAAGGCTTTTTGCCACAAGGCTATCAAGATGGCTTCTTTCATCTGGTGTGATGCGATGATATCAATCAAAGCCACGGGCAATTTCGCTACATGATCTTTATCTATGCCGTTCATTGAAATCCATCCGGTTTCTCCCTGCATGACGAGGTCGTATCCCGGTCGTGGATCATCATAAGTATAAGCACTTAATTGGGCAATAATGGCCGTTGGGTTTAAGGTCTGGATTTGTTCTGGCGTCAGAGCTAGCTTTTCCGCTACTTTTTTTTGAAAATTGGAGATAATGATATCTGCATCAATGATCATTTGGTTTAACGCTGCTCTATCACTAGCTGCTGTCAAATC
>JANMMV010000806.1:0-4310 GCA_031373565.1 Saprospiraceae bacterium | reverse complement strand
ACCAATGGACAGTTTTATTTTGATGGTATGGATGTTGCGTTTCTACCTACCAAAAAGGCCAATGGCGATGTCATGGAGTATCAATCATATAAAAATACAAAGCCTCCGATCTGGATGGAACTTGTCAATAAAACCAGCGGCAAAACAATCGGAACATTGTATTATCATGCGTCACCAACAACGGCACCTTTTTCAGAACTAGAATTACACAATAGATCTGGTTTTCCTATGTCAATTACTATTAATGAGGAGGGTGCTTACGATTGTAAGTTTATACTAGGTGGCAAGCACTTTTACACCTTCCCAATAACAATTAGTAAATTAACTAATACAGATCCCTATGCACCTGTCAAAGATTTATTTTTTATGGATGGTCCATGGCGTGATGCAGCTCGGTTAGAGTATGGTACTGATAACAATTTGATTTTCGGATTTTATCACACACACGCTACGTCCAAGATAGTTAATGCAGCACAATATGAAACAAAAAAACTGATGGAATCTACCCTTAAGATAAAAAAAGGTGGTGCTGTAGTGGCGGTTTCTGCTGTTGATAGTCCTGGTAAAAAAGTGGAACCGAGACCGTTTACAAGCTTTAATGGCCAATGGAATTTAGAAGATTTCCCCCTTTTTAAGATGCCATTGGACGGTAGTAAAAAGAACTTTAATAAGTCCAATGTGGTTGATGGTACCTATGATGTTGAATTGATAGTAAAAGATTTAGAGACAAAAACAACAGTAACAAAAAACTACATTTTTACTGTAAGTGGTGGTGAAATATTGCCATGTAAACAAGCAGATAGAAAAACATATGCGGACCCAACAACTGTGCTAGAGCAAGGTCGGAAGTATACTTATTTAGCAAAAAAATAATGATCTTGAGGTTGACATTCAAAAAAATGTGACTTAAGAAATCTAGAATCGGTTGGTCCTTTTACGTTGTCCGTTCAAAATTGGGAGATTTTAGAAAAGAGTACACATCTAAAACAACTCCATTTTTACGGTGGTCTTTATTTATCCTAATTCCATATCATAAAGTGCTTGAATAAGAATTAAATACTTGATTATGATATTACTAAAAATATAAAATATTCTAGTATAAAGTGTAGAATGCTTTTCGTTGCGTACATACCATATTGTATTTAATCGAATAAAAATGTGGCATTGTGCTTTGGAACTTGTCATGCATTGATAATTTTGCCTGAGTCTGGGCGTGGGCCTTTGGAATAACGCATCGATTTTTTTGCAAGATGTTTCACTCACCTTCCGTAGTTCGCTCGAAGATGATGATTTAGTTAATATAGAATTAGATATTTTTTGAAAATGTGCAGAAATAGTACCTAGAAAAACTATCTTTGTGATAACAATTAAAACTAATTTTACCTGATTTGATGGCGTTTGGTAGGTCTTATTTACTTCAAAACGTATTCTTTTCAATAACATATTAACTAAACTAATTAAACTTTCCACTATGAGAATAGGTAGATTGAATTTTACTGCTTTAATTTTTATTATCGCGATCCTGGGACTCGCATTTTCTTCATCGCATCCTACTACTGGTTCTGGTGGATATACTTCAGCCCCAGGGGACAGTACATGTGCTCAAAGCGGGTGTCATTCAAGCCCCGCCGCTGGTGTGACAGGTAATGTCACCATATCTGGGCTTCCTGCTACCATCATGGGAGGAGCAGTATATACGCTCACCGTCAATGTTCAAAGGGATAATGCAAATGCCATTAGAGCAGGATTTCAAATGCTCGCTTTAACGGGGACCAATACAAATGCTGGATCCATGGTTACTAGCGATCCGAATGGGGCCATCAAAATGGCTGGCGGCAAGAACTATTTTGGTCACGAGCCTGCAAAATTTTTTGGTGGCGTTAATGATCTTAGTTTTGATGTAGATTGGACAGCGCCAACATCAGCAGGTTCCAATCCAATTATCAAATTTTATGCAGTTTCAGTTCTTGGAAATAACCAAAATGGTAGTGGTGGAGATCGTGCAGTTTTCTTTACGACAAATGTTCCAATCACTGGAAGTGCGCAGCCACTTGAAGCGGTTATATCCAATCCAATAAATCCTTCTTGTTGGAATAGTAATAATGGTAGAGCCACCGTCACCGCTACAGGCGGTAGTGGATCTTATACTTATGCATGGAGTTCAGGCGCTACAACGGCAACAGCGACAAATCTTCCTGACGGACTCTCAACAGTAACTGTGTCCGATGGAGCGGATAATATTGTCAGAGATGTAACCCTCATTGCGCCTAATGAACTCATGGCTGTCGCCTCATCAACTAATACTTGCGTGGGTCAAAATAGTGGCACAGCGACAGTTATTGTCAATGGTGGAACCGGTAATAGGACATATCTCTGGTCAAATGGTGCTACAACAGCTAGTTTATCAAACTTATCGGCAGCCACTTACACTGTCACGGTCAAAGATGCTAACAATTGTACGGCAACCGCTTCAACGGTTGTTTCTGCGTCACCTGCCATGGTTTTAACGCCCACGATAAATAATACAAGTTGCAATGGAGGTAATGACGGTATGGTCATGCTAAGTATTGCGGGGGGAACTAGCCCTTTTTCATACAACTGGTCCAACGGATCTAGCTCAAATCCTGCCATAAATCTAACAGCAGGAATATACACCGTTACAGTTGCCGATCAAGCAAATTGCACAAAGGTTGGTGCATATACTGTGGCCCAACCCACCGTTATTTCTGCAACTGTCAATGTTACGAGTAATGTCACTTGTCCAAACGGATCAAATGGTGCGGCCACATTATCAATCTCTGGAGGAAATCCAAATTACTCTTACACGTGGTCCACAGGCGCCACGGGATCCGGTAATACGTCCAGCTTAACAGGTATACCGGCAGGTAATTACAGCGTCACAGTTTCTGACTTTCTCGATTGTGAGAAGATCGTCAATTTCGTTATTACTCAGCCTCTACCCATTGCAGTTGCAAGCCCAAATGTTCAGAATGTGACTTGTTTAGGTTTAAATAATGGTTCGATAAGTATAACTCCTATAGGTGGAAATTCTCCATATACATATCTATGGAGTAATGGTAGCACGACAAGCAACATCGTTAATTTAGCGCCAGGAAATTTCTCCGTAACTATCAAAGACGTCAATAATTGTCAAAAAGTAGAAACTTATGCAATAACGCAACCTGTGGCGCTTAGTAGTATGATAAACATTACGCAAAATATTAGTTGTTCTAACGTTTCAAATGGTGGACTTCAAATCACCCCAGCAGGTGGAAATGGTGGCTACACCTACCTTTGGCAAAATGGAAACACAACCCAATCTATTGGCAATCTAGCCGCAGGAGTCTATGTGTCTACTGTAACCGATAGCAAAGGGTGCACAAACACTGCTACTGCTACTTTGGTCGCTCCACAGCCGATCATTGTTGCCCAAATATCTGTTACACCTGCGGGATGTGGAATTGCGCAGAATGGCGCTACAACTATTCAAGCATCCAACGGTAACCCACCATATGCATACCTTTGGTCAACTGGAGCTAACGGCGCAACACTTAGTAATGTTAGTTCTGGCAATTACGTAGCCACCGTGACGGATAACATAGGATGTACCAATGTCAATGTATATACAATCGGCACAAGTACTTCCTTTACCATTTCAGCTCTTTCTAGTACAAATGTGACATGTCACGGAGATTCGACAGGTGCAGCTGCAGTGGTTTCAGATCCAACGTACACTTATCTGTGGTCAAATGGTCGTACTACCACATCGGTCATTAATTTACCTGCAGACTCCATCACAGTTGTAGCTACAGATGCGTTGGGATGCAAAAGTGCTCCTCTATTATTTGTGATCTTACAATCACCAAAATTATCGCCGCAAGGTGTTATAGTTGATTCGCTTCTTTGCCCTAGTGATACTTTTGGCTCTATAAGCATTGATACCTTAGTGGGTGGATTGGGATTAATTAATTTTGAATGGACATCTCAAGACACATCCTTTACGTTAGATAGTTTAGCTAGTGATAGCCTGAAAGCGGGGCTTTACACGCTAAAATTGACGGATGCCCCAGGTTGTTTAGAAGTTTACAACTACAAGATTATCAAAACACCTCCTATAAAAATTGACTCATCTCGGATCAAAACATTGTCTTGTTACAACTTGAATAATGGCTCAATAGAATTGCAAGTAAGTGGTGGTTATAAAAGAGCTAATTTAACTTGGAATTCTGGTTCGACATCAGATAGTATCTATAATCTCACCGCAGGTAATTATTCGGTAGCGATACGTGATTCGGCATCTTGTGTGTTAA
>JANMMV010000756.1:0-3070 GCA_031373565.1 Saprospiraceae bacterium | reverse complement strand
ATCTAGGAGTTAAAATAGTTGAATAATCTATTATAATGACCGAATTTGGGGTTTGAGGTCAGTATAGGTTTTGTTGTTTGGCTGGAACATTGATTTGTTCCAGCCATTTTTTTGTGGGTTTGTTGGTTTGTTGGTTTGTTATATTTAGCAATGATCAATATAAGATAAAATGTATCTTAGCAAAAGTGCTATTGTTTAAATAATGGTATTACTGTATATCAAGCGGGTATAAATTTATAAAAAAATAGTAAAATTAAGAATATTTGCGGTAAATTTACCGCAAAATGTAACATGGTATCAAATATTGTATTATATTTGCGGTAAATTTACCTTAAAAAAAATGTTATGATTAATGACATATTGTTAAAAAGCTTTCATTACGAAGGTCCAACTCTTGAAGTATTGCTTAAAGAAAAGCTTGAAAATTCGGGGTTAACTAAGACTCAATTTGAGAGATTATCGGGTATGGAAAGGAAAAGTTTGGATGCAATCCTTGACAAAACGTCTAAACAAACGGACATAATAAAACTTTTAAAAATTGCAGAGTTTTTAGAAATTGAGTTAAACGAATTATTAGTTATACATTTTAAAGATAGAGCCGGTGAAGAAATAAAGGAACTTCAATCATCTATGGAAGTTACTTTTATTAATAAGTATTTTGACCTAAAAACCTTAACTAGTTTAGGATTTATCGATAAAAACGATTCATTGGAGAAGTTGAAAGAGCGAATTTGCGTTTTTTTTGACCTTAATACTATTTATGACTATGAAAGGGAAATAAACGAAGCGTTTTATAGTAGAACTAAAAAGACGTTTAGCGATAAAATGAAGGATTTTTGGATCAAATCTAGTTACAAATATTTCGATTTGATTGACAATCCAAATTCGTATAGTAGACAAAATTTAGTAGATTTAATTCCTAAAATAAAACCTTACACGCAAAATGTAGATACGGGTTTACTAACAGTTTTTCAAGCATTGTTTAATATTGGAGTAACCGTAGTTTTTCAACCATCTTTACCAAAAACGCAGATTCGAGGGGCTACATTTTTTATAAGTAGCAAACCTTGTATAGTAATTACAGATCTCAACAAGAACTATGCGACCATTTGGTTCGCTTTGATTCATGAACTGCATCATGTTTTGTTTGACTTAGATACAATAGAAAAAACTAAATATCATTTATCAGGCGAACCTGATTTGTTCCTGATTCAAGAAGATAAAGCAAATGAATTTGCAGCGGAATATTTGCTTTCGTCTGAAAAGATGAGGTTCATTGAAAAGATGATACATAACAAATTTATGGTGCAAAAATTTGCAAAAGAATGCCAAATCCACCCTTCAATAATTTATGGGCAATATCAGTGGCGTCAGGCTGAAAATGGAAATGATTATTGGGGTGCATTTAAGGAACATTTTCCTAAAATAAATGATGTTACAAAAAGGTTGAATGTTTCTAATTGGGATATAGAGTCAATAAAGGAAACAGCATTGAAAGTAAAAGAATTATTAACTGTTTAAAATCAAAGTAATGAGCGAGAAAAATCTTAACATAAATAAGATTGAACGAAATCTATCCAAGCATGATTTGGAAAGATTGGAAATTTTACAAAAGTCCGAAGAAGTAAAAGGAGAGCAACTTTCTATAAATATTGATTCAGAATTCGTTTATGAAAATCAAGCTGAGCTTCTCCTTGGAAAGCGAATTGACGACCCAGTGCAAAAGTTTCAATTGTATTATCACGGACTAACCAAACTCCTTAAAGACAGCCTTCCAAAAGGTAAGGAATTTAACGATGTTCGAAGGATTGTTTATGATGAAAAAAACATTCTTATTAACAGAGGAGCTAAAAAAGATGAAAAAGGAATTAGAGGAAGTGACGGAAGAATGGCTTACATTGAAGATCTTGAAATAGCTATTAAAATTATTGCGGAATGGACTAGTACGAAAGGATCTCCCGCTGAACTTTTTATGGCTTTCTGGGATAAGAACGAGGAATTAAATTATGGACATCAAGATTAACAAACACAATTTATTTTTAGGCTGGTGCCAGTCAATTTTTTTTTGGTGTGGTTAATTTAAGATGCATCTAAAAGTTGGCCAGTAAGACTGGTGATGTAGTTTAGGGCTTTTTTGAATTGTATAATTTTTCAAGCCTTCTGAATTAATATTATATTAAGTAAGCTTAAGATGCAATTATTTCCCATGCAACAAATCATTAATTTCCTGTTGAAGGAAATTAACTTCTTCTTCTATTAAATTAAAAGTATGTATATATTTAATTTTCAATTCATTTTTTATCGAAATTTGTGCATTTTTAATATTAAAAAAAGTATTCCAGTGAAAAATTAATGGTGGTACAAATTTGCCATTTATATCTGTATATTCAATATACAATATTTCATTCTTCTTAAGAATAGGTATTAAAATATCATTCAAATATGTATGATATTTCGATAAAATTATTTCATTAAATTTTGTACTATCAATATTCATAGTCAATTTATTTTATTTTTAAAATTAGTATCATTTGAAACATTTAGCAAAAATATAGCTTCAGATCAAGATATGAAAAATTATTGTTACTTAATATCTTAATATTTTTTTCAGTCACCATCGATACGTCTCCAAAAGTGCTGAAATAGTGACATATTTTAAGTATTTTTTTTCAAGGTTTTTGGTCTTTTGAGCAATGTTTTCAAGTCCATTCGTTCAAATAATATTCTCTCTATTTCTATAATTTCGGATGTGGGTCAAATCTTCAGTAGCCTTGTTGGTAAATTGAAGTTTAGGCATTTGATAACCTTTTGCTTTTTATTGCTTTAAGGTGTTTATGTGGGTCAAAGTTTGCTGTAATGCCGCTATCGATGCCTTCCTGAATAGCGTTTCGTAATATGATGTATTTCTGCTCTTCTTTTTGAAGCAATCTTAATTCAATTGATTTATTTCTGATCATTGCTTATTTTATACAAAATTACCAAAAAAACCTTTTCCCTAACAAAAATATCCCCTTCCCAAATCCAAATACTACTTCCTACTCGTATCTAGAGTAATTAAAATTTATAAAAA
>JANMMV010000731.1:0-6071 GCA_031373565.1 Saprospiraceae bacterium | reverse complement strand
TTTTTATAGATCGCGTTTCAAAAGGCCGCAAACTTAGCATAGATAGTACTAAAGTCATCGCGCAAGGACGCGTTTGGACTGGTAGAAAAGCAAAGGAAATAGGATTAGTTGACGAACTCGGCGGCCTGAAAGAGGCCATCGCCGAAGCAGCAAAGATTTCTGGTACTAAGACTTACAAAACGGTAGAGTATCCTATCATCGAAGAAGACTTTTTTTCTACCATGATTAAGGAGATACAGCGTGGAACCAAAAAAGGTGATGCAATGGCATTGATAGCCAGCCCTGAAGAAATCAAGATGTTTAACTATCTCAAAGAGTGGAAAGCCATCATTAGATGCAAAGAGCCACAGACTCGATTGCCGATGATCTTTGATTTTTATTAGGTTTCGACGCTGATTCAGCCAACCCTTACGCAATATTGAGGTCGATAGGCCGCATAATACCGTATCATAGACTTCAACTTCGGCTCCTGCGTGGTCTGCGCTCAGCCTACCTTCTAGAGCACCAACAAACAGTGCGGGCTTGGACTTCATTACTATGCCAGTTGCGCTTAGCCTATAATCGACCCCGTTTGTCCTACCCGCTACAATAAAGTATTAACAGGTATTTTGCCTAAGTAGAATATGGGATATAAGTACTTTGCCATCGGGGGCAATATGTACTTACTTTAAGTCATGGAGGAAGGATTGTAAAGAGTCAGTCCTTGGTGAAGATATTAACCGAATTCTTAGTCATCAGATGGCCACGGTTGTTTCAAGGTAGCAGATTCATTGGATCTAAAAGCTGAAGCATATTTCTAAATGCAAGGATACCGACCAGATATCTTTTGGCCATCAGACTTGTGATCCTGGGCATACATAAGAAAAAACTGTCCATCAAATGAGCGCAATATTTTAAACGACTACACGCTTAAACAGGTACCCATTTATACATAAACATTTCAACCTTAAATATTTACACAGTTCAACAATCTAATTTCTAATTTCTGCCTTCTAATTTTATTTATACCCTATAATCGTTCCGTCCGGAATGATAGCATCTTTATTGATGACGACAATACCGCTTTTGATTACGTAATGTTCATGTTCTACATCGGTTAAACTTTCGTTGCCACGGATGAGTACATTATTGCCGATCCGTACATGTTTGTCGATGATGGCATTTTCAATATAACAGTCTTTACCAATGCCCATAGGAATTTTATCGTTGGTCGCCATATCCTCCAGACTTTCAAAATAGTCATTACCCATGATGTAGCAACTCTTGATAATGGTTCCATAATCTACACGACAACGTATCCCTAAAATAGAGCTTTCTACTAGTTTGGCATGAACAATAGAACCTTCAGCAACGATGGCTTTCGTAAAGGTCACTCCCGAGAACTTTGCTGGAGGAAGTAATCGAGGGCGTGTGTAGATCTTGTTGACATTGTCAAAAAGATTAAACTCAGGTATATCGTCTGTTAAGGCAATATTTGCTTCAAAAAACGACTTTATATCTCCTATATCTGTCCAATACCCATCATAGGCGTAGCTCACCACGTTCATGCCACGGTTGATAGAATCTGGAATCAGTTCTTTACCAAAATCAAGCGCTTTTTGATTGTCATTGAGCAATTTTCTTAAAGCTGGACGGGAGAAGACATAGATACCCATAGAGGCAAGATAAATTTTACCTTTAGCTTTGTTCTCATCCGATACTTCTGATGACCAGTCTTGGAGTATATCTTTTTTAGGTTTCTCGATAAATGAATCAATCTTACTATCTGCTCCTACCTTCATGATCCCAAATGACGTAGCATCATCTGCTATGACTGGGATGGTGGCTATGGTGACATCGGCACCGCGTGCTACGTGATCATTGATCATCTCTTCGACGTCCATTTGATAAAGTTGGTCGCCAGATAAGATGAGGATATAATCAAAATCATAATAAGCAAAATTACGTACAGATTGGCGAACGGCATCAGCCGTACCCTGAAACCAATCCATATTGTTGCTGGTTTGCTCAGCGGCTAGAATATCTACAAATCCACTCGAAAAATTGTCAAAGTGAAACGAGTTTTTAATATGTTTATTTAATGATGCAGAGTTGTACTGTGTAAGTACAAAAATGCGGAACAATCCAGCATTTAGACAATTGGATACGGGAATGTCTATCAATCTATATTTGCCACCCACTGGTACGGCTGGTTTTGACCTGTCTTTGGTCAGCGGATACAAACGTGTACCTGCGCCACCACCTAGGATTAGGCATACACTTTTCTCTACATTTGATTGGGTTCTCTTCATTGGTTCGGTAATATTTTGAATTGGAAATTAAGTTTACATGACCACACAATAATAAATAAAATTGATGTATCCACACAAGATTAAAGATTAAAAAAAAATATTTCTTTATGTAGGCGAATTTATATAAATTTTAAACCGCATTTGCAGATTAAAATTTGACAGATTTTATGAAAACGATATTTGGGGGAATTTGTGCGATCGTTCTTAGGCGATGATTTTCTTCATCAAAATATCGGTCTGTACATCCGAACCAATCAAAAATGGATGGGTACTAAACGCAACAAAGCCTTCTCTCTCATAAAATCGAATTGCGCCAAGGTTTTTCTCCCAAACACCGAGCCAAATATACGTTAAGCCTTTAGACTTGGCTATTTCCTCACAGACAGAAAGCATATGTACCCCGATACCTTGGCCTTGAAAGTTGTCATAAACGTAGATCCTTTCTATTTCTAAAGATGTCGGATCTTGGATATCCGATTGCCCTTCTCCGACATTGAGTTTGCAATAGGCACATAATTGTCCTTCTTCTGTTGTAAAAAGTATAAAAGTAGATTCTTTGCCACTCAATTCGATTTCGAGCGTCTCTTTAGATTTATGTTTTTCGATGTAAGCCTTAAAGTCTTCGGGATCATTGAGATGGGCAAATGAAGATGTAAATGTCTCAACACTGATCTTAAAAAGCGCATCAAGGTCTTGGATTGTGGCAATCCTGGAATGTAATTTTGTCATGGTTTTTTCAATATTGAGTAGATAAATTCGTCATGATAAATGCCTTTCTTGAAAATCGTTTTTGATAGCTTTGCTTCAAGTTTAAACCCATTTTTCTCCAGTACTTTTTGCGAGGCGATGTTATGATTAAAAGGCCTAGCAAAAATCCGATCGATATCGAAATTTGCAAATCCATATTCGACCATCATCGCTACTGCATTACTGATAATGCCTTGGCCCCAATATTTTTGTCCCAACCAATAGCCGAGTTCGGCATTGCGGCAAAATATATCTTCCATAGGATGAATACCGATGCACCCTACGGCGCTGCCAGCAATGTCAATACATTTTATGTGAACTGGAGCGCTATTCGATGCCATTTGAATGAATTTTTCTGCATGCTCGAAAGAATAGGGGTGCGGAAACCGATCCATAAGATTTTTAGCGATCTCCCAGTTATTGGCTTGTTCAGCTATTGATTCACGGTCAGTGTGGTGTAAAGGTCTTAGAATGAATGACGTCATAAATACGGTTTATGTAGCAAAGATAATAGGATATAGCATTTTGTAGTTAGGACGGATCTTAATTGCGATAACGATAGCAGCCGGCACGACGCAGGAGTAAGGCGAATAGCGTGGTGGACTTGAGCGATCTTGGCTGTCAGATATCGTCAGAACCTGAAAATGCGGAAGTCCAATCGCCCAAAAACTCTCGCCAATATTCATCCAGTATTCACTTTTTCAAAGATTTTTGCTACCTTTACGCATTATAATTATTGATAAAACTTTTAGAGAGTAGAGAATATGAAGCTGTCGCTGAAATGGTTAAAGAAATATCTCAACGTTCCATATAGTCCGGAGAAAATCGCGGAGATGTTGACGACTATAGGACTTGAGGTCGAGGGATTAGAGAAATTTGAATCTATACGAGGCGGTTTGCGTGGTGTGCTTGTCGGTCATGTATTAACTTGTGAAAAGCATCCTGATGCAGATAAGTTATCGATCACTACGGTCGATGTTGGTACGGGAGATACTTTGCAAGTCGTTTGCGGTGCTCCCAATGTAGCTGCAGGCCAGAAAGTACTCGTTGCGACAATAGGCACCACTTTGTATGATGCTGAAGGCAAGCCGTGGACGATAAAAAATGGAAAAATACGAGGCGCTGAATCGCAAGGTATGTTGTGTGCCGCTGACGAACTCGGTCTCGGCCATGATCACTCAGGTATAGTGGTTTTACCTGCAGACGTGCAAGTGGGTACAGAAGCTGCAGCGTATTATAAGGTCGAAGATGATTATGTTTTTGAAATAGGGTTGACACCCAATAGATCAGATGCTACTTCTCAGTTGGGGGTAGCGAGAGATTTGCTTGCCTATTTGCGCGTACACGAAGCCTACACTGATGATATCATAGAGCCTGATTTATCGGCCTATAATCCTGAGAATACTGGATTATCGGTAACCGCTGAAGTCAGTGACACCAAGATATGTCCGAGATACACTGGCATTACGATGACTAACATTGAGGTAAAAGAATCTCCCGATTGGCTCAAGCAATTACTGGCATCAATAGGTGTAAAATCTATCAATAATGTAGTCGATGTCACAAATTATGTATTGCATGAGTACGGTCAGCCTTTGCACGCATTCGATGTAGATAAAATAGGAAAACATAAAATTATTGTCAAAAACCTAGCAGATCAAACGCCGTTCATCACACTTGATGGTGTAGAGCGTAAACTATCGTCTGAAGACATCATGATTACCGACGGAGATGGCAATGGACTATGTCTGGGCGGAGTATATGGTGGAAAAGGGAGTGGCGTCTCAATGGACACGAAGCATATTTTTATAGAGGCTGCATGCTTCAATCCTAAGATGATCCGTCGTACATCTACAAGACACAACTTAAGAACTGACGCGGCCAAGGTTTTTGAAAAAGGTTCAGACCCTAACATAACTGTGCAAGCTGTAAAGCGGGCAGCTACACTAATTCAAGCGATGAGTGGTGGCGCGATTAGTAATAAGATGGTGGATGTCTATCCGCATGAAATCCCGAATGCGGAGATCATATTGATGTACCAACATGTATATGATCTTATGGGTATGACCATACCTATCGACACGATACACGATATCTTGCTATCGATGGATATGGAGATCACGCCATTTGATCATGAGAGTATCAAGGTCAAAGTGCCTACTAACAAGTCTGATGTACTTCGTCATGTGGATTTAATCGAGGAGATAGTGCGTGTTTATGGCCTAGATAATGTGGTGATGCCGACTAAGATTCAAAGCACCATCAGTTATACCGTCAAACCAAACAAATACAAGATCAAAGAAACGATCGCTAATTATCTCTCATCTAATGGTTTTAATGAGATGATGGGCCTTTCTCTTATTGAATCATCTTTGTACGAAAAGACAGCATTGGATCCTACGACTTTTGTATACATCAACAACACATCCAACATTCATCTAAATATCCTCCGTCCTGACATGATGATCTCGGGATTGCAGTCGGTAAGCTATAATCTCAATCGCCAACAGAATAATCTCAGTTTGTATGAGATGGGCAAGTCTTATCGTCGTACGGCAGAGGGATATGATGAAAGAGAATACATGACGATCTTCCTTACGGGAAAAAAGATGGAAGAATCTTGGCTCAGTGAGAGCAAAAAAGATGTATCTATTTATGACCTTAAACGGGTCATCAATGGCATCTTCGCTAGGCTCGGCATCCAAGGCGTTCAGATATCGGAGGTAGATGAATTATCTAAATTGTCATATGGATTGAAATGGCACCAAGGCCCTAATACCATTGCTGAATACGGTGAAGTAAATAAGGCTTTGTTGACAAGCATGGGTATCAAAACTAAAGTATTCTATGCTGAAATAGAAGTGGCACACCTAGTAAAGTTGGCAGGGCAAGTGAAAGTACAGGTCAAAGAAATCAGCAAATTTCCTAGTGTTCGTAGAGATTTAGCATTAGTTGTAGACCAGAAAGTAACCTTTGGTGAAATAGAGACGATCGCCAAGCAGATTGATAAGAAAATTTTGAAGCATATCAATC
>JANMMV010000721.1:0-3862 GCA_031373565.1 Saprospiraceae bacterium | reverse complement strand
CCCAATACCTACACATTCAAGAGGTTGAACAAAGTGTTACCATCACGTAGTAAAACACTTGACGAAGCACGAGGATATGTTGTGGCTGATTACCAAGATTTCCTAGAGAAACAATGGGTAAAAACGCTTGAGGTGGAGTTTCCAGTTGTGATCAATCAGGATGTCCTGTCAAAATTAATTAAATAGAGATATTTGACAATCCATAGCCAAATATTATTCATCGGGATCATCATTGCTTTGTCATTAGGGTGCAAAAATCAATCTAGCTCGAAGCAAGAGGATACCGTTTTGGTTAGCGTTGGCAACAGAGATTTGAAGAAATCAGAGATTCAATCGATTTTGATACCTGGTACCACCAAGCAAGATAGTGTGGCGATCTATGATGGATACATTCAAAATTGGATTTTAGAAAGTCTCATGATCATCGAGGCAGAGAAAAAAGTGGCAGCAGACATCAACATTGACAAGTTAGTGGGCGAATATAGATCTTCTTTGTTAGTTGACAATTATGAAAAGCGAATCGTGGAGCAGCAGTTAGACACATTGGTTGAATCTGACGAGCTTGCTAGTTACTATGGCGTCAATAAATCCCAATTTTTGTTGTCTCAGCCAGTGCTAAAATGTTTGATCGCAAAAATATCAAACAAAATTAAAGGTGTCGATAATGTGGAAAAAGCATTGTCTAAATCAGATCTGACCGAAGCAATGATATTGATCAAAGAAAAATCAGTTTTTCATCATTTAGACACAGCAAGTTGGTTAACCGTCGATGATGTCAAAGGTATGATTCCGTTGCAAATGGCTGAAGATTATGACTTTGATACGAAAAAGACCTACAAGTATCGTGATAGAGACAATCAATATTTTGTTAAAATTGTCAAATATTATGGCGAAAACGAAATTCCACCGTTAAGTTATATAAAAGATAAAATAGCCAAAGTTATTTTGACTGAGCGCAAGACCATTCTTCTGAAGCAAGTAAGAAAAAGTCTTTACGATGAAGCAATGCGTAAAAAACAAATAGAAATAAAATCCAATTCATAATATTATGATTTCAAAAATAGTAGCTCTTCTGGGCCTTGTCACTCTGACAATAGTTTGCAGCCAAGCGCAATCTCAATTGATAGATAAAGTGATCGTCAAGGTAGGTAGTGAATACATTTTGCTATCTGAAATAGAGGAAGAATTTGCGTATGCAAAGTCCAAAGATCCATCTATTGACGAAAAACTTAAATGCACTATTATCGATAACATGATTGCTAATAAGTTGATCGTTTACCATGCCAAAGTAGATAGTGTTGAGATTTCAGACGAAGAAGTGGAAACGCAATTGAGTTACCGATTTGATGCCATCCTTCAACAAATGAATGGTGACGAAGCTTTTTTTGAAGAATATTATGGCGCATCTGTTGAGCAAATGAAAGAGAGATTTCGGGATGATCAACGACAGAAAATTTTAGCAGACAAGATGCAATACAAGTTAATGTCGGAAATTGAGATAACACCAAAAGAAGTTGAGAAATTTTTTAGCAAGGTACCTGTTGATTCTCTGCCTTACTTTAAGTCAGAGTTGGAGATTTCGGAGATTATTATGGTCCCAGAAGTGAACGAAGTGGAGAGAAAAAGAGCGCTAGATAAAGCAACAGATCTAAGAAATAAGATTGTGTCCCGGGAAATGAAATTTGAGGACGCCGCTTCCAAATTTTCGCAAGATCCAGGATCTGCTTTGCGAGATGGAGATCTGGGATTTGCCAAGCGTGGGGTTTATGTACCTGAGTTTGAAGCAGCAGTCTTTACCTTGGCCGAGGATGAAATAAGTGAACCAATAGAGACGCAGTTTGGGTTTCATGTTATACAAATGATTGAAAGACGCGGCAACTCTGTAAGAGCGAGGCACATCTTGATCAAACCAGAAATAACGTCCGCAGATTTAGCCAAAACTAAAGCTAAACTTGACTCGGTACGTAATTTGATTGCAACAGATTCACTTACATTTGCTGATGCAGTAAAGAAGTATTCTGATAAGGAAATGCCTTCCTATTCTAACAGCGGGAGGGTGAAAAATCAGAGTTCCAATAATACTTTTTTTGCGGCTGATGACTTAGATCCTGATACGTATTTTGCCGTTTTTGAGATCAAAACAGGTGAAGTATCAAAAGTGATGGAAATACAAATGCCTACGGGAGAAAAAGCATATCGCATCGTACAATTAAATTCTAAGTCAAAACCACATAAGGCGAGCATGCAAGAAGACTTTGATAAGTTGACAGACTTCGCCAAGAATAGTAAGAAGAATGAATTTTTCTTCGCTTGGTTACAGAAAAAGAGAAAAGAAACCTATATAAATATTGATCCTATGTTTTCTGATTGTGTCAGCAAAGCGAAAGCAAATTAATTTTTCCTATATTTGCAGACAATTTATCTAATCTAAATTGATGGGGGATTAGCACAGTTGGTAGAGCGCTTGCATGGCATGCAATAGGTCACCGGTTCGAATCCGGTATCCTCCACTTCATTAGACTTTTCACCCTATTTTTTTGTTACAAAGATGGATTTTCCAACGATAGTTAAGGATCTGAAAGCCAAAAAATTTTCGCCAATCTATTTTTTGATGGGCGATGAACCTTATTTTATTGATAAGATCAGCGACTACATCGAAGATCATGTGCTTTCTGAAGGCGAGAAATCTTTTAACCAAACTATTCTCTACGGCAAGGATACTGAAATCAGGACAATTGTTGACGAAGCGAGGCAGTTTCCTATGATGGCTTCTCACAGGGTCGTTATCATCAAAGAAGCCAAAGAACTTAAAAAATTTACAGAACTTGAAGCTTATTTTGCCAAGCCATCTCCACAAGCGATTGTTGTTTTTTGCTATAAATATGGGAGTATCGATAAGCGTACAAAAGCGTACAAAGCACTTGATGCAAATGGTGTGATTTTTGAGTCCAAAAAAATGTACGACGATAAATTGCCTGGATGGATTGAATCGTATTGCAGAGAAAAAGGCATCAGCATTGATCAAGCAAGTAGCCATATGATCGCTGAATATCTTGGATCAGATCTTACCAAAATAGGAAACGAGATAGATAAGCTTAGTATTTCTGTACCAAATCTAAAAAGCATAACCGTAGACGTCGTAAAGTCTCAGATTGGTAATTCAAAAGATTATGACGTCTTCGACTTTCAAAAAGCGATAGGAATCAGAGATTGGGTTTTAGCTACGCGCATCATTAGTTACATGGACAACAATATGAAGGCTGCCGAACTACCACCCGTCATTACCAGTTTATTCAATTTTTTCAATAAGGTATTGATAACCCACACTTGTGGAGCGAAGACGATGAATGACCTAGGACCAGCCATTGGGTTGCCGCCGTTTATTGCAAAAGACTATTTTAACTATGCCAAAAATTTTCCATTAGTTCATGCCTATAACGTCATACAAGCGATCAAACTGGCAGATCTACAAAGTAAGGGAGTAGGCCGGCATGGTCAGACCGTAGGTTCCATCCTAAAAGAACTATTGATTTCGTGTATGTATAATCAGCCTGGCTTGCCCGTCAATCGGTAATCATTTTATTAAAGATGGTTTGTCAGTTTCTGGATGACTTTAAATTCATTAAGAAAAATCTTTCCAAACACCCTAAAAGCGGTATAAAATGGTATCGCCAATAGCATACCAACGGCTCCACCCAACTTGGCACCGACCATCACGACGATGAAAATCTCAAGAGGGTGCGCTTTGACACTTTTCGAAAAGATATTTGGCTGCAATAGTAGATCGTCGATAATCCTTACTACCAAAAAAATAACCCCTAAAGTAGTTAGATTGGGTACCAGGTCTTCATAAAACGATGTC
>JANMMV010000708.1:0-2291 GCA_031373565.1 Saprospiraceae bacterium | reverse complement strand
ACTTACAAAAGGATGTAAACTCATGCAAGGTCTTACGTTGGAGTACAAACCTAGAAATTTACGAGTGGTTACATTTAAGCTTTTGTATCCGCCACCTTGTGGTGTTGTTATAGGGGCTTTCAGGAAAATCTTGTTTCGTCTTATTATTTCCCATGATTCAGCTGCAATTCCAGCGGTATTGCCGGCTAGATATACTTTTTCACCTACTTCAATTTCATCAATTTCGAGTTTGGCACCTGCCGCTAAAATTATTTCTAATGTGGCGTCCATGATCTCAGGACCGATTCCATCTCCTTTTGCTACCGTTATTCGTGTCATATTTATTTTGATTTATGCCGCAAAGGTGAGCATTCTAATTTATTAATTTTATTTATCTTTGTAATGTTAACTATAAACATAATTTATGAACTATACTTTAAATCAATTACAGATTTTTTTGAAAATCGTACAAACTCAAAGCGTAACAAAGGCCTCGGAAGAATTGCACCTTACTCAACCAGCGGTTTCTATTCAGTTGAAAAATTTTCAAGAACAGTTTGATATACCTTTAACAGAAGTGGTCGGACGTAAAATTTACATCACTGATTTTGGCTTAGAGATCGCTGATGCGGCTGAAAACATAATCAACCAAGTATATGCTATCAACTATAAAACCCTAGCTTATAAGGGAAAATTGACAGGACGCCTAAAGCTTTCAATAGTATCTACAGGAAAGTATGTAATGCCTTACTTCCTTACAAATTTCTTGCAGCAACATAACGGAATAGAACTAATGATGGATGTAACCAATAAACTTAAGGTCATTGAGAGTTTGGAAAATAATGAAGTTGACTTTGCACTTGTTTCTATTCTACCTACTACATTAAATATTGAGAAACTCGATTTGCTCCAAAATAAATTGTACCTAGTAGGTAGCGTCAACACCAACTTTAAAAAAGCGGATCACACCATAGAAATATTTAAAGATTTACCTTTAATATTTAGAGAAAAAGGTTCAGGAACAAGACAAATAATGGAGAGCTTTATAGAACAGAACAATATATCCGTTCAAAAAAAGATGGAGTTGACATCTAATGAAGCAGTTAAACAATCATTATTGGCAGGTTTTGGATATTCTATTATGCCACTAATTGGAATTAAGAATGAAATAAACAACAATGAGCTGCAAATTATCTCAATCAAAGGCCTTCCAATTATCACAACTTGGAGTCTAATATGGTTAAAAGGAAAGAAACATTCTCCAGTTGCTAAGTCTTTTTTAGAATATCTAACAAAAGAAAAATCAGAAATCGTTGATGACAAATTTAGTTGGTATGAGAAGTACTAGGAGACTGATTAGCAAGTTTCACCTCCTTATTTTTCTCAGAAACTGAAAACGATTTTTCAAAAAAATGAGAATTCGGTATTGTAACTATTTCGTTCCTTTCTGTTATAATATGTACAAAAAAGTAATCCATTTCTATAACTTCCCCCTCGTAATCATAGTCTTTGTGTAAAGCTTTTATGTGGTCTCCCAATTTTACTGGATGATTAAAAAATATTAAAATGCTTGAAGTGATGTTTGACAGTAATGACCATTGAGCAAAAAATGCTATACCTAAAGCCGTCAATAATGTACTGGCAAATAATGCAATTTCATTTTGTTTGAAACCCCAAACGCCGGTCAGAAGGATAATCGCAGTCATTGTCGTAAATAACTGCACAGCTCTAATTGCCATCTTCCTCCTACTCCTTTCCAATCGATTTTTTTCAGAAAATTATTGATGACCGTTCTAAAAACAAAATATAAAACAATATAGCAAACCAATACTACTATGGTTTCAATAATCTGAATATTGATTGACATCATTACTAATTAATGTGATAACTCGGACCTAAAAATATACTATCCCTCAAAAAAGCATGGTCTTGAATATTTAATAAATCAACAAGTAAACTCAAAGAAAAGTTGATGGCCCTTTGATTACATAGGCTAATTAGCGTGGATGACCGAAAACTTCGATTGCCAAACTTAATTGTACAAGATACTTTTCTTTATTCTGTTTCTTCAACCCGGATTACGCATTAGAAATGAACCCCGTAGCTTGATAAGCAACGGGGTGAACTACATGAAAATCTGACTTCATATTTGTATATCCTTCTTACTTCGACAAGCTCAGTACGACGCATTTTTATGTCCACAATGTGAAGACAATAAAAAAGTGGGTCGAAGCCTAGATCCAGTAGGTCTAGGTAAAATCCTAAAATGATACTTCGCGTATCATTTTTATACGGATTTCATGAGCAATACC
>JANMMV010000780.1:0-1811 GCA_031373565.1 Saprospiraceae bacterium | reverse complement strand
GCCAGAAGAATGTGTCAGCATTGATCGTACCGTAATAGGCACTGATTCTGAAAACTGCTGAGAGATTTTATACTCAGGAAACAAAGCGGTTAATGAATCATCCAATCTCAATTTCCCTTTTTCCCAAAGTTGCATAACACCCACCGATGTAAATAATTTGGAGATAGAGCAGATAGAACCAATTGTTTCGGGTTTCATTGGAATTTTATTCGCTACATCAGCGTATCCATAGCCCTTTTTAAAAATAATATCTTGGTCTTGTACAATGGCTACAGACATTCCAGGGAGCTTATCAAAATCTCGTTGTGCATTTAACCAATAGTCAATGATTTTAAGTTGGGCGTTGTAATCCGCCTTTATGACTTGCGAGAACGCAAGGCTAGTCCAAAGTCCAAAAGCCAGAAATAAGGTTAATTTTTTCATTTTATACACTTGATTTTTTAATTGAAAAGTTGAGAAAATATTAGGATTGTCTAAAACCGATTGAGTTACTATACAATGACCGCTAACGTTCCGCCGCTTGGCGAGATTGCGAACTTCGTAACCGTTTATTTTCCACTAAGATAAAAATTCTTGCGAAACGTAAACGTGAACTTACTGCAAAATTCGCAATTGCGAGAAGCGGCTGTTGGCGGTAGCGCTTTATTGTCACTAGTAATTACTTCTAATTACATCACTTCAACTTCATCAATAAATAGGAAAATATCAGAGCATTTGATTTTGCACTCTGTTCGTTAGTAGAAGAACCCGCATGACCGCCTTCGGTGTTTTCATAATAATAGGTTTTATAGCCCATGTCATTCATCTTGGCCATCATTTTCCTAGCATGACCAGGATGCACTCTATCATCACGAGTAGATGTGGTAAAGAATACTTCGGGATATTTCATGCCTTCATTTACGTTTTGATACGGTGAATATTTTTTGATGTATTCCCACTCTTCAGGAATATCGGGATTTCCATATTCGCCCATCCAACTGGCACCTGCCAATAATTTGTTATACCGTTGCATGTCCAACAATGGAACTGCACAAACCACCGCATTATACAAATCGGGTCTTTGTGTAAAAGCAACCCCTACTAATAGTCCGCCATTGCTTCCGCCTCTAACGCCTAGATGTTTTGGTGAGGTTACTTTCTTGGCAATTAAATCTTCGGAAACGGCATATAAATCGTCAAATACATTTTGTCGTTTTTCTTTCATTCCGTCTTGATGCCATTTTGGTCCATATTCGCCACCGCCACGAATATTGGCGACTACAAAAACGCCACCTTTGTCTAACCAAGCATTACCAGCTGCGGAGATATAAGACGGTTTTTGAGCAATCTCAAATCCGCCATAAGCACTTATTAGGGTTGGATTGTTGCCGTTATATTTCATGTTTTTTGCAAACACCATGAAATAAGGAACAAGCGTGCCGTCTTTTGATTTTGTTTTAAATTGTTTTACTTCATAGTTGCTAGCATCAAAATAGGAGGGAAGTGATTTAAGGGCTTTAATTGTATTTTTACCAGCATCAGCAGTGTACAGTGTTGTAGGTGTTAAAAAGTTTTGGAAACTAAAAAAGTATTGATCTGAAAACTCATCCGTAGTGCCAAGTGAAATTGTTCCTAATTCGGGTGCTTTTACTTTTTGACTGCTCCATATTCCTTTGCCAAAAGAATAGAGATACAATTGGTCGGTTACATTGGTTAATAAATTGATTAGCAAACTGTTTTTGGTTGTAGAAACGCCAGAAATACTTGAAAATTCATCTGGCGTAAGGATCACTTGAATTTCCTTATTTCCTTTTAGTAATTCAGTAAAATTC
>JANMMV010000665.1:0-1606 GCA_031373565.1 Saprospiraceae bacterium | reverse complement strand
ATTCGAAAATTGTTTATAGAAAATCGGTTTTGGATCCAAGAAGAACAACTCAATCCCTCTATCAGAAAATGCCTTTTTTGAATATAGCTTTGTACCCCCTATGGAATTGATATATTGCGTAGCATTTTCAAGTTGGCAAATGTCCAACACTCGATCTTGGCCTTTTAATTGTTCGTTTCGATAGTTTTCAAATGAACTAGAACTAAACGTAGGTTTTAAACCTAAGTATTTAGAAATTAACTCAACGCTTGCAATTGATAACTCCGAAATTTTTGTATAGTCTCGACCAATAATCATTTGTATTTCCTCATAGACAGGATCAAAGTACGGTGCTTTCCTGTAAGCCGCCTCAATTTTTTTTCTAAACTTTATACGCCATAAGTCAAATAATTTCCCGAGATGAATTTCGTTAATTCTCCTAAAAGAGGATGCTCCATCCAACGGTACGGTATACAAATGTGGATGGCTATCTAGCAATATTTGATTCCTATTTACCCAACCTTGTTTGATAAAATTTACATCGTCATAAAAAATAAATTTGTCGGTCGCATTAACGAGTTGAAAATATCCTAAATAAGGAAATATGTAAGGCTGCATTATTGCGATTTTCATATTATCAAATGAAAGAGTCAGGAAACATATTCTTAGACTGACTGTTAAACCTTGTTATTTTGAATTCGCAAAAGGAGCCTCCCTATCATATCAATATCTGCAAATTGTAGATCATGATAAAGGGGTAAACATAAAATTCGTGAAGAAATTGATTCGCTGACAGGCATCTCCCCGGAAGTGTATGATATTTTATTTAGTGAAGGATAAAAGTATCGTCTGGGATAAATTAGGTGGTTATTCAGTATCTCAACCGCTTTCATTAAATGAACTTCAGATTCTAAAATAATTGGGTAATATGAATAATTGTATTGAACGTTGGTGCCAATAAGGATCTTTTGATAATTCAATGTTTTGAGCGAATTGTCGTAATACTCTGACAACATTTTACGTCTATCAATTATCGAATCAATATACTTGAGGTTAATGAGGCCAAAGGCTGCATGAAACTCAGAGTTTTTTGCATTTATACCAACCTCATCAAACTCGGTTGGAGTTACGTGGCCAAAGTTTCTCATGTGCGACATTCGTTTCAGTAAATCAGGTGATTTCGTGAAGAGAGCCCCACCCTCTACTGTATGAAATAACTTTGTTGCATGGAAGCTCGTTGAACTGACATCGCCACATTCATAGATAGTTTTGTTATTAATTTTTGTTCCGAAACAATGTGCAGCATCGTATACTACTTTAAGTCCAAATCTATCAGCAATATTCTTGATTGCAATTACATCACAAGGATTGCCAAACACATGCGTAGCCAAAATTGCAGTCGTATTTTTCGTTATAGCCTCTTCAATTTTATTTGGGTCAATATTTAAAGTCTCCCTATCAATATCAACAAAAACGGGTTGACAATTCTCCCAAACTATACTAGAAACTGTCGCCACATACGAAAAGGGGGTTGTGATGATCTCTCCTTTAAGTTCGAGTGCTTTTATGGCAATCTGTAGGGCAATTGTACCGTTTGATACATAAATAAGGTGATCGAGTCCGAGAT
>JANMMV010000660.1:0-4192 GCA_031373565.1 Saprospiraceae bacterium | reverse complement strand
TGGGACACAGTCAACGAACTTTATGAAAAGGCCTTAACTTCTCCGTTGCTCACGCTCATTGAAAAAGATGCTTGGGTGGCTCTCAAAGATTTCCACATGGTCATGGCACAGACTTTCCATCCTATGGAAGAAGGCAACTATGGTCCGATCAAGGAACGTGTAGCCGAGATGTCAGCAAAAGCCCAAGTTTTGAAAGCATCAAAAATTCCTGCATCTTTTGAAAATGCAAAGATCAAAGATGCCATTGCTAGACTAGCATCAGGTAGCGAAAAATTGCAGAAAATAGTCAAAAAAGGTAAAGAACCGAAGATCAAAGAAAGTTTAACAAAACTGCATGATGTATTTCATGAGATCCAAGAGTTGTGTGCACATTGATATTGTCTCGATCAAAATTTAATCCATTTAGCAGATTTTGTTTGTCCCATTTCTAGTCGTATTTGTACATAGAAAAGTCCACTAGGTAGGCTCGAAGTGTCGATTATCGTTGTTTCAATGATACCTGTTGCTTGTATTGTTTTTACAACTTTTCCTAGTGAATTTAAAATCGATAGCTCTGTAGGCTTTTGACTATAATTGGATATTTTGAGATGTAAGACATCGGTGCCCGGATTGGGCCATATGTTGAAATCTGGATCCGCACTGTTATCATTTACATTTGAGTTACATCCAGTCTTAAATTCAGCCTTACTGGAAGGTGATGATTGTCCAGCGGTGCATTTAGTCACTACTGTGTATTCATAATTTGCACAGGAGTCTAGACCAGTTAGGACTATACTATCTTTCGCAGTTATTTCCAACCACAGAGAACTCCCTTTCTTGCGATAGCCAAATACGGTTGTCAACTCATCTGTCCCATCTTGCTCTAACCGAACAGTAGCGCCTACTTTTGTAATATTTGTGATGGTAGCCTTGCTTACTTGTGGGCAGTCAGGATTTTCTATTTGAATACAGAAATCCTCGACCTCACCAAACTTAAAGACTGTATTATCGCATGACCCAGCAAACTGGTCATACATTAGCATTTGTCTCATCTTTGTATAACCCAATTTTGCATCAAGCGGAAGCGTGATTTCTTTATTGAATGTTAAGTTAATTTGATTTGTCGCTTTCGCTATTTCTTCATCCTCTGTAAAGTCACCATCTTGATTATAATCTATATATATTCTCAAATATTCGGGCGTAGTGACATCATCTTTATATTTTATTGTTGTATTGTAGTTGTACGTTTTTCCAATCTCAAACACCGGATTGTATTCACCAGTGTAATCTTTATATCCACTATTCCCAAGTTGATGCCCCGTTACTTGCAATGGTCCAAACTGCGTATTCTCAAACCACTCAAAACTGTCATTTTTTGGTTTAAAACTACAATAAGCGATGTTGGTACAGTTGCCACATGCAGTCGAAACTAGCGTAGGAGTAGAGTATCCTGATTCATTTCCGTTTTCAGGGCAAGAGATTTGAATTCGCACTTCATATTTTTGACAAGGCACTAGACCTAGGATTGTAGTCTCCGTATTTTTGATATTGATGGTAGTCCACTCAGCGTTGTTTATCGCACGGTATTGTACATTATACTCAGCTTGTGTTTCAGCGCTTATCCATTTTAGACCGATCTGCGTATCATCTACATTTTCTACCAATAATCTCGGCAATTCACAACAGCCTTGCGTTTTTACGTATTGGCTATAACCATATTCTGATGAATAGATACCACATTTATTTTTGATTTGGATTTCGTAATCAGTACAAAGTGCTAGATTATTTATTACAGATTGAGGTGATAGACTTGTGTATGTTTCCCAAATCGTCTGGTTAGCAGGTCGAATTCTTAGGTCTATTTGTTGTCCTGTTAGATTAGTGTCAAAATCTACTGTTACAGTTTTGGCATTAGCAACAAATTTCACATCGATACTTTGTTGACAATTACACAGCTTAAGTGTATTCTCAAGTACACGATGGGCATTTGCCTTGCCTCCAGTGGTACTGATATCCTCAAGAGAAGGAAGTGGTACAGTGCTGTTTAATATGATATCTCTTGCAATTCTAGCCGCTCGGGCAGGATCGATTCTTGCTATATCTACGAGACTACCACATGATGTTGAATACATTAGCCCTGCAATACCTGTTAGGATAGGTGTAGCCACAGAAGTGCCCGTTGCAAAACTGTAATCAACATTGGCAGTTGTGACTATTTCAGAACCATATGAACCTATGTCTATGCTTTTTTTTCCATAACCGGTTGAGGGGTTTTTTGTATCCGTTTTAGAAATTGAGTTTACTGAAATCATGTATTGGCTGTTGCATGACGATGGCATATCACCTTCGCTATCTACGTCTATATTTTGATTTGTGGTTGCTACGCAATTGATAATTCCTACGCTACCGAGTGAGTCATACATAGCACACCATAATGGCGCATCTGATGCCATAACCCGGTCTCTTCCCCATGAAGAATTTGAAGCCACTACAAATGCTCCTTTTTGCCCATTTGTTTGGTTGTATAGCTTACGAGTCGAGTATACATAACTGTAAGCAATGATAGCATTTGCTTCATTTGGAGAACCGTAATTGACTATCATCATCTCCGTTTGCCACATAACGCCTGTAATACCAATGCCATTATTTCCACGTGCGCCTGCTACTCCTGCCACCTGTGAACCATGGTTAGCCATATTGTTGACAAAATCAGTGTTGGTAGTGACATTCCATCCATTGACGTCATCTACATATCCATTGCCGTCGTCGTCTACATCATTATTTGGTATTTCGTACTCATTTTTCCACAAATTAGGCGCTAAGTCAGGATGATCTGTAGAGATACCATTATCGATGATAGCAATGACCACCTTTTTGCCGTCATAGGTCATACCTCCAGTCGTAATGTCCCAAGCCTTGTCTGCATCAATATCTACAGAGGCCATCGTAGCATTGATAAGATGGTATTGGGCAGATAATTGCGGATCATCGGGTACAATTCGAGCACTGATGATGTGGTTACGTTGATATTGAACTATGTTAGAAGAAGTGTTGAGCCAATTGATAATGTCGTTTTCATTGCACTTTTGTACATCATATTTAAGTATTGCTAAATGCATGGGACTAGAAGTCAAAGTCTCCATGGAAGTATTAGTCGGAAGCCATTGTAGTCTCTGCGCGTTAATTGGCTTTGCAAGTTGAACGATATATTCACCAGGTATGAAGTTGCTGTTTTGGCTTTTTACGCTTGAAACAAAAGACAAAATGCAAGACATTAATACAAAAATATTTTTCATAATTCGGAAGGCATTAACGGAATCTGCATTACAAAAGTAGACCATTTTATTAAATAGTGGTCTTTTGAAAAGAACTAATGTCATCTGATGTCGTGGACTTATCAAAATCCAAAATTGCGGTTTCACCACTTAATCTATGCGAATTTATGGGTGAAAACAACTAATTTTTATAAATTACAAATTATTTTAATGTGTTTTATACTGTGCATTAGAACTTATTACTATATTTGTTCCTTTAATATGTTTTATTAAAATACTAGGGTTATGTCAAAGAAAACAACAATCATGCTCATCTGCTTCTTGATGAGTTCGCTTGGCGCTACAAATGCGCAAAAATTGCTGCATAAAGCGGAGGAAATGGCTGAAAATGGATCACCAAAAGAAGCTATTCTTGCTTTCGAAAAGTACATATTAGATAATCCAACTGATTATTTGGCTATGAATAAGCTGGCTGAGGTTTATGCGATAAACGGGCAGTTTGGACAATCAATATATTGGTACAATTCGGTTCCATCATTACTTACAATGCCTGTCGATTTTTATCTTGGATTTGGTAATACCTTGAAGCGGGTAGGTAGATATAGTGAAGCGATAGATGTTTTTGGGAAATTAGCGATAGTTGATCCCATCATGGGTGATGAAATGATGGCTTCTACTGATTTTGCTATCAATACCTTGACTTCTAGTCGCACTTACGAGCTTGAAGTGTTACCAAGCAATAGTAATGCGTCGGATTTCGGATTGACGTTTTATAAGAATATCCCAGTTTTTTCTTCTTTTAGAAATGACATTCTTTTGGACGAAAATCAGTTAAAGTTCAACAAAAATGAACCATGCCAAAGGACGTATACTTACTTTGCATCAAAGAAGAAGTTGACTTTTGTCAATGGACAAAACGGACAGATAAATGGAGTAGG
>JANMMV010000647.1:0-5468 GCA_031373565.1 Saprospiraceae bacterium | reverse complement strand
TCGGTGGTGGCGGCTTCGGTAAGGTCTACCGTGCTTATGACGACTTGAGAGATAGATATGTGGCGATTAAAATTGCTGAAGTGACTGATGGCTATGAGCATTTGTCACTAAAAAAAGAAGCTGAATTATCGCACAAACTTTCTGTCCATAAAAACATTGCCTATTACGAAGACTGCTTTAGATTTGAGATGCCAAACGGCCTATATGATTATGGTATATTGCAATACTATCCCGACGGTAATTTATCTGAGTTTATCAAAAAGACAAATCTTACCGAAACGCAAAAGGATCAGATAGCCATTGGCATTATTAATGGTCTCAATTTTTTGCATACTAACAATATAGTCCATCGGGATCTAAAGCCTAGTAACGTTCTAATCACCCAAAAAGAGCATGAAGTTGTACCAAAAATCACTGACTTCGGTTTGAGTAAGGCAGTCGAAAATATCAACGTTACTTTCAAAACTAATAGCTTTATAGGTGGGAGTATTAAGTATAGTGCCCCAGAACAGCTTCTTAATACCAAGACCAAAGGCAACGTCGACATCTGGAGCCTAGGTGTCATCATGTTTGAAATATTTGTGGGAAAAGTACCTTTTGATGTCGACAGTGAAAACGGATCAACTGATTATCAACGTATAGAATCACTTCGCAAAATAACTGAAGGAAGAGTTCCTATCGAAATTGAGTCCATTCCAGAACCATATAAAAATATTATCAAAAATTGTCTAATTGTAGATCCAGAAGTAAGACTGCAATCTATAGACCATGTATTAAGCATATTGGAAGGTTTTAAAACTGAAAATGAAAGCCGATATTCTTTTGATGACAGGACGATTATCATCTCTAAAAAAGGAAATCCAGAAAAATTTGACTTAAATATTTCTAAAGACAGCATTGATTCAGATATTGAAGCAAAAGATGCGGAATCCTTATCTCACGTTGACACTGGTGACTTTGTCGAAAAGACTGAAATTATAGGTGAGATCGCGTTAAATGATTTGGCTGTTCCAGCTATTACTGTGTCCCCCATTGAAGAAGATGGATTTGATGAAATAAGCAATAATGCAACGATATCGAAGGATGTTAATCGAGAAGAGAATGAAGGTATTGATCAAAATCCAACTGGCGTAGATCTAGGTCCTGCATTTGCTACCGAAATTGAAATGGTACTCACTGATATTGAAACTGGACCATCGCTAGAAAGTCCTAGTCAAGGTGAGCAAATTGGTGATCAGAATCAAATAAGCGAAGAAAATATTACCAATGAATCAGAAGTGATCATTACAGAAACTGCATCCATTGATCCAGTAAATTACTCAGAGGGGCCCCGGTCTGCCGCAAAACATAAGCCTAAATCAAAATCAAAAAAGCAAAATATTGCCTCCAAAGTCTCAGTAAATATTGAACAGATATCACAGCCAGCCGAAATAGTAGAAATAGATAACTCTCTAAATCTAAAGCCCAAAGAATTAGAAAGTAGTCCGAAGAAAAGTCCAAATGAATCATCAATTTCAAAATTGACTTTCAATCTCGAAAAAGGCCTTGAGTTTGTCAAAAACAATAGAAAATGGATTGGAATTGGTATTCTTCTGTTAAGTTTGTTTTGGGTTGGCAGTGGGCCTAGCCTTCAAATTATTCAAGAAAAAGATAAGTATTTTTTAAGAAATAGTAATGGTTCATTAGCTAATAATAAGGAATTTGATAAATTAGAAAAGTCGTTTTGGAATGGCTTCAGTGGGCAAATTTCTGATACTGTATTTACCATAAATCGAAATGGAAATATTGTAAAATTTGAAGTCTTTCTTCCATCTCAGGATGTAAAGACTGCTGAAAAAAACAAGCTGGATAGTATTCAAAAAGTAATGCTTTCTCAAAATGAGGCTGCTTGGGTAAAATCTTCACAAGCGAATACTTTAGATGCTTACGAGAAATTTGTGGCAAATAACCCAAGTAGCCAGTATATCGAACTAGCTAAAGATAAAATCAAAATTTTATTGGATCAAGCAAATACTGGTACGGACGAGTCTTTATGGGCCTATGCACTTAAAAATAACTCAATTTCAGCCTATCAAATGTATCTTGAAGAGTTTCCAAAAGGTAGGCAAATAGTGTCGTGTAAACAAAAAATAAAAGCGCTTAATCTCAAAAACGATGAAGAGCTTTGGTCCAAAACGATAAATAATAATTCTGCATTATATTACAATGAATATTTAAGAGCCTATCCTAATGGCATACATGCAAATGATGCAAGGAACTTTGTTTTGATTGAAGAAAACGCTGCTGCGAATAGAAATAGAAATATTGACAAAAAGGTAGGAGTGCCTAATGCAACTATTCAGGCAAACGATGCTGTAATTTCTCCGTTGGAACAAAATGTAACTGAGCTAGATAAAACAAGTATTAAAATCGATGATGACGAATCTTCATTTCTGAAAAACCTTTCAAAGAATTTTGTTAGGATTTCAGGTGGATCATTTACCATCGGTTGTGAAGGGGAAGATTGTCCAAAAGATGCAAAAGGGGGTATAAGGACTATTGTTGACGGCTTCTTTATAAGTAAATATGAAGTTACCCAGGAACTTTATGCAGATGTGATGGGTAAAAATCCTAGTGAAACAAGAGGATGTGGCAGCTGTCCAGTTGAAAATATTTCATTCAAGGATATGTCAACCTTTATTCAGAAGTTAAATCAAATGCCTGGCAATAAGTATAAATACCGACTTCCTTCGGAATTAGAGTGGGAGTACGCAGCATCTGGAAATGAGAACAAAGAATTTTCAGGTAGTAATGACTTGGAGAAAGTAGGGGCGTCAAAACTTGATAATCTCAGATGGACACTTAAGGTAGGCAGTAAGCAGCCCAATGCTTTTGGACTGTACGATATGTCTGGGAATGTATATGAAGTTTGTCGTACAGGATATACACCCACAGGTTATGGTGGAAACTCGAACGGCAAATTTGTGATCAGAGGTGGATCCTGGAATTCAAATTTTGATAAATGTAAAGTTAAAACGCGAAGCAGCTTTAGTTCGACGGAAAAAAGCCCTGCTATAGGCTTCAGATTAGTACATGACTAATAAGAACTTAAATTATGAAACAGAAGAACCAATTTTTTATCTTTCTATTTTCGATCCTAATTTATGGAACCACTTACAGCCAACAAAAGGCACAGTGGAGTTCTTATTACGAAAATGGATTTGTGTGGAATCCAGCTTTGACCGCCAGATGGAATTCATGGGAAGCATCGACGACTTATCGTAAAGAATGGTCGGGATTTAATGGCGCTCCGGAGAGTGCTGCTGTTGGATTTCAATTTCCTGTCATCAGGAGTTTTACTAAAATGACTTTTGGCGCCTATATGGATGTAGAACGCTTGGGACCATATCAATCTTCAGCCATCGCATTAACGTATGCATATAAGATTAGACCCCGACTATTTGGTAAAAGAGATGACGTGCTCTCTTTTGGGATCAAAGCGGGCGGAAGTAAGTATAATTTTAATCCTAGCAACCTTGTCGCATTTGACGCGCCCGAAGGTGACCAGAATCTTATTCCATCGCAGAGCGGGATCAATCCAATAGTAGGTGGTGGCTTGTCCTATAGTTCAGTTAGTGATTTTTATTCTTTTAAGTCGCATTATTATGGTGGTATTTCTTTTGATCACGTCATACCAAGTTCTTACAAAACTATCTTGGATCAATCAATAACAAGTGTGCCCCATGTTTACCTACATGGTGGGTATCGATATTTTCCTTGGCGTGCAAAATACTATTTTGAACCAAATGTATTTGCTTCTTATGCCTTCAATAAAGCAATCAACGTCATGGCAAATTGTCGATATGAGATGGTCGAGAAGTTTTGGTTAACAGCTGGAGTCGTCACTAACGGTGAAATGTTCGCTCAAACGGGTGTGATCTTTAATCGTAAGTCAGCACTAGGGTCTTTTGTCAAGGATGGATTACTTAGAATAGGCGTCAAAGCGGATTATTCGCTCAATGGCTTAGGCAAATATGGCGGCATGGGCTATGAATTTTATATGGCATATGTCATGAGTAACGAACCTTATTAAACTAATCATAATGAAATTAATCTTATCAATAATATTTATTTTCTTTGAATTTATTTCATTTGCTCAAATTAGTAACATTGTTACTAAAATGTATCTACACCCAGATCCAATTTACACCGCAGTTACAAATTTTTACCCGAATGACGATATTGGCGCTTACGCAACTATGGATGTAATTGCTGGGACATATCAGTGGCAAGTTAAAATTATAACTCCATCAGGAATTATTGCCCCTAGTTTAATTACACCAACACCCGAGTTGGTGACTAACGGAGGATCATATATGTGGTGGTGGAACTTTGGTATTAACACTTTTTCTGAGCTTGGATTATACAATGTAGAATTTCAAATTAATGTCAATAATAATGGGTATCAGGTTTATCAAACTATGCAATTTAGCATATTAAATCCAACTCCTTATTGCCCAACGGTAGGCAGCTTGATTCCAGCAAATGAAGTAGCATGTAATGACGAGCCTATCACATTTACGTTAAATATTGATGATGGAATAGCTCCCTATTACGCTTCGGTTTCCGCCAGGAACATCATAACAAATGTTAATTTTGAATTACTTGAATTTTCGGATCGATTTAATTTTCAACTGGGTCAAAATTTAATAACAATAAGTCCAGGAGATCAAAAATATCTTCCGATTGGTGAATATGAAATATCAGCATCTGTGACAAGTAGCAATGGATTAGATGTCATTTTCACTTGCACACCACCTTTGCAACTAATATCATCATCAACCTTTAGAGTAGCAGAGTCATTTACGATTGCTTGTAGTTCTACCGCTGATTCTGGTACAAATAACGGAATAATGACAATTGAAACAAGTATTAATGATCAGTATAATATAGAATGGAGTGGACAAACAGCTGGTTCCGACCAATTGACTGGGTCTTTATTTATCATTAATAATTTACAAAGCGGATTATATGATTTTATTGTTACTAATTCAAGTGGGTGTACTAATTCTTGTTCAGTAAATATCGATCTTAATACTGGTGGAAATGGCTGCAACCATCCAGATTATGCAGATTTAATGAAACTCTTCAACAATACTGGCGGTCCAAAATGGACAAATAATACTGGGTGGAAGGAAGGTGCCGAAGGGACAAATTGCGATCCCTGTGCGTGGTATGGGATAAAGTGTGATAGTAATAGGGTAATTAAAATAGAAATGGATGGTAAAGTAAATGACACACTTGACCTTAATAAAGGTGGAAATAATTTGGTCGATTCGTTGCCTAATTTGTCGTTTGAAAAATTACAGGTGTTAAACTTAGCTAAAAATAGTATTTCAGGACCGATACCAAATTTTACTATTCCCAAAATCAAAAAGATTCACATTCCAGATAATAAATTATCAGGGTCAATACCCGAATTCAGTCAA
>JANMMV010000611.1:0-2447 GCA_031373565.1 Saprospiraceae bacterium | reverse complement strand
GACTATATTAAGTGTCTTATATATAACCCCAGACAAGACAAATGCAATAATCGCATTTTGGCCGAATACTTTGAAAAAATACGGTCCCCAAGTAATTTTTCTTATGTCAATATAGTAGATCAATGCAGCCCAAAGTACAGTTCCTAGACCTGCTGTATAAAATACGTAGCTACTTGACCATAACGGCTTGTTGATCGGAAAACCACCAAATGTTCCCCATAACCAGCCTAAACTTGTACATCCTAAACCAAGTGTTACCAACTTCATTAATGATAGTTCGGATACTAGCCACTTTGCTAATAACTGCGCCATAAAATATCCAAGCAAAATGTTTCCCACGGATGGCAGTGTGCTGAGCAGCCCCTCTGGATCAAAAGGTATTCCGAATCCTTTGTAAATATGAGTAGGGCCAAAAAGGAATAAGTCTATTTTACTAATAATGTTCCCTTCGAGCGATAAGTCTCCTTTCCCCAATGTCATCATGATAATCCAATATCCTATTGTTACTAGCAGGACCAACGCCCACACATAGGATCGGTTTGTCATCGATAATAAAACAGTAGCAACAATATATGCTAACCCGATACGCTGCAAAATGCCAAAAAACCTTAGATCATCAAAATGCTTGACATAAAACGGATACCAGTTGAGTGCAAGACCTACCAAGATCAACTTTAAACCTCGCAAAAGAGCTTTTTGTACCCAATCTTGACCCTTGGCAGTTGTTTTCTCCGTTGAGTAAAACATGGAGATACCAACGACAAACATAAAAAAGGGAAATACTAAATCTGTCAAAGTACATCCATCCCATTTAGCGTGCAAAAGCGGCGCATAAACATAGCTCCAACTACCAGGGTTGTTGACAAGGATCATAAGACAGATAGTCAAGCCGCGCAAGACGTCAATAGATAATAATCTCTGCATAAGTCAAAGTGGTTCAAATATAAATGTACACCTAAATGTAAGTAAAATTTGAAGGCGTCGAACATTTTGCATCAAAAATATATTTAATGTAAGTTAGTAGTAATCGCAAGAATCACCTATCCGCAAGCTTCATGTAAAAATAGGTTTACAGATTTCAAATAATAAAAGTCATGGATAATTCTTATTGGTTTCTTGAAGGACGCGAAGTTGAAACGCTCGTATGTCCTGATAAGATGTCGGACTACCAAAAATCCCACGAGACAGCCACCTTCAAGAAAGGAGAGTATATCTTTTACAATAAAAAGAAGTCAGTTAGTATCTATTATGTGCTCAAAGGTAGAGTAATGTTGGGTACCTATACCGATACAAATCAAGAAGTACCAACTACCATATTACAACAAGGTGATATATTTGGGCAAATTTCCGAGATAAATAATAGTTCAAGAGATGACTATGCGTTGGCTTCTAGCGACGTTGCGTTGTTTGTAATGAGTATTGCAGAGCTCAAATTACTACTCTTGGATGAAAGCTTGGTCAATATTTTGATGATGAAGATGATGGCATCACGTGTCAAAGAAATGGAATTCAGACTACAGTCATTGATGTTCAAAGATTCTAGATCTCGCATCATAGAGTTTATCGTACGATCTATGGAGAAGAGCGGGCAACGAGTCGGTTATGAATGGCTTATCAGAGGTTTTAGCACACATATGGAAGTAGCGAGCATTACAGCTACATCTCGACAAACCGTGACGATGATTATGAACGAACTGCGCAATGACAACATCATACATTTTGATCGCAAAAGATTGCTGGTCCGCGATCTCGACAAACTCAAATCATACATAGCCGAAACCAAATCATGATCATTATCCAAGAAGTATTAGTTAGCACTGAAATCGTAAGCGAGCAGTTTGAATGTCACTTAGCCAAGTGCAAAGGTGCCTGTTGTACAGAAGGAGATTATGGTGCTCCATTGACAGCATCTGAAATGAATACACTAGATGAAATCAGAAAAGAAATACTACCATTTTTGCCAGAGAGATCCCAACGATTTTTAAAAACTGAACTAGGTTACGAATATTATGATCATGCCAAGGCGTGGGGCACATCTTGTCACGATGATGGAGCCTGCGTGTACTTAAATCACGCTGAAGATGGAATAGCATTGTGCGGAATTGAGCAAGCTTATTATGCTGGCAAGGTTGCTTTCGTCAAGCCCATATCTTGCCACTTATATCCTATCAGAGTTAGTAGCAATGATATCGTCGGATTTGAAGCATGGAATTACGATCGGTGGGATATTTGTTCAGACGCATGCAATCTAGGTGCTATCAATAAAACGCCGATGTACAAATTTCTTAAATCTGCTATCATTCGTGCCAAGGGCGAAGAATTCTATGCTGAATTAGAGGCCGCCGCTGAGCATTTAAAACGTGAAGACTCCTAAAATTGAAAGGATGAAATTTCCACTTCGACACTTTGACTTCACTCCGTGACCACGACATTTTTTTCTATCTAAC
>JANMMV010000566.1:0-2756 GCA_031373565.1 Saprospiraceae bacterium | reverse complement strand
GTGACTGGAGATTATATTTCCTATATCGCGATGCTATCGAAAAAGTAAGTCTCGAAGACGTGGTTACTGCTTCCGCCAAATATTTCAAACCATCCAATAGAACCATTGGTATTTTTGTACCAGAAGAAAAACCTGATCGTAGCGAAATACCGGGAGCCCCTGACATCGCTTCTCTAGTGGATGGGTATAAAGGAAAAGCGGCTATTGCACAAGGAGAAGAGTTTGATCCAGGATTTGAAAATATCGAAAAGCGTACGTTCAAATCAAAGGAGAAATCTGGTATGAAAACCGCTTACCTTCCTAAGCAGAATCGCGGTGATGCCGTAAATGCTAACATCACGATGAGATACGGTACACCTACGTCATCAATCGGCAAATCTACTGTCGGAGAGATGACCGCTATGATGATAAACAAGGGAACAAAGACCATGACACGCCAGCAAATAGAAGATAAAATAGACGGTCTAAAAGCTCGCGTATCTGTATCAGGCGGGATGACAAGTACTACCTTCAATATTGAGACAACGAGTGCTAATCTTAGCGATGTCATCAATCTAGTCGGCGAAATGGCCGCAACGCCAGCGTTTTTGCAAGAGGAATTTGATAAATTGAAAGCTGCCCAACTAGCTGCTATGGAAGAACAACTATCTGATCCGGGTGCTTGCGCCAGTGAGAGACTGAGCAAGATAACCAATCCATATCCAAAGTCTGACGCGCGATATGTGATGAGTATGGAAGAAAAAATCGAAGCACTCAAAGCAGTAACGCTGGATGATGTCAAAAAATTTTATGAAAAAAATTATGGAACTAGCGAAGCCACAACGGTCATCGTAGGAGACTTCGATAAGGAAGCCATCACAAAAACCATCACAAAAAACTTTGGTGAGTGGAAAAGTCCTGCACCATATGAACGTATTGCATATCCATATAATCCAGTTAAGCCAGTAGATGAAAATATCAATACGCCCGACAAAGCCAATTCGTATTTTTATGCTAATTTGCCAATGCAGATCAACGACTCACACCCAGATTATGCCGCAATGGTTATAGGTAACTTTATGATCGGTGGTGGATTTCTCAATTCGAGATTAGCTACTAGGATTCGTCAAAAAGAAGGCCTAAGCTATGGTGTCGGTTCGTTCTTTAATGCAAGTACACTTGATAATGCAGGTGCATTTGGCGCATATGCGATCTATGCACCGGAGAATAGAGACAAGGTTCAAGCAGCTTTTGTTGACGAGATCAATAAAGTACGCGAAGCTGGATTTACCAAAGAAGAACTAGATGCGGCTCGCTCGGGATGGTTGCAAGGTCAGAATGTCAATAGATCTCAAGACCGTTCACTATTGGGCAAATTGGGAAATAATATGAGAGTTGATAGAGATATGATGTGGGACAAAGCATTAGAAGACAAAATTAGAAACCTTTCCGTAGCCGATATTAACAAAGTTATGGCCAAGTATATGGATCCTACTAAGATGATTTATGTCAAAGCTGGTGATTTTGAGCGAGTTTCAAAAGAGGTAAAACCATAAGTTTTTATAGCTCAGGAAACAGAGATTAATAATAAGTAAGTACAATAAGAGTTCGTTCCGCACAAGCAGGACGAGCTCTTTTATTTTTACTAATTTACCACATATCATTCGATTCCTGGAAAAAAAGCATCTTGATAGTGGTCTAAAGTCACTTTATCGTCGCTAGTCATCAATATAGAAACTATATCAAACCGAATTTCCCACTCATGACCGACTTGCTCACAATAAGCCGCTGCAGCATGTAGCATTAATTCTTCTTTTTTGGTGGTAACACTTTCTGCAGGATCCCCATAGAAGTCGTAAGATTTTGTCTTCACTTCTACAAAGATTAGTTTATCTTGATATCGGGCAATGATATCTATTTCTGCACGCTTGTATCTCCAGTTACGAACCAAAATTTCATAGCCTTCTTGATATAGGTGTAATGCCGCTAAGTCTTCACCTCGCTTGCCAATATCATTGTGCCTCGCCAATAAATTTGAATTTAGTTAAGGTAGTTCTTGCGAAACAAGATACCTTTGAATGCATCATATGACGGTGCTATACCAGCACTCAATAGAGAAGCTTTCATATCATTGTCTCTTAGATCGATGATAAAAACCTTGCAACCGATAGCGTGTGACAGTTCAGGATGACTAGATTTCCAGCAATAAGAAATCTCAGCTGCTGTAGCGTTAAAATTTTTATCCCATTTGCGACCGAGCGTCACTTCTATATGGATGATGCCGTTTTGAAACTTCAGAAGCTTAGACGAAAGCCCAAGACTCATCCTGTAATACAGGTCGGTCTCTACAAAGTGCCTTCGATTTATTTTCTGAATATCCATACTTTATTGGTAGCATAAATTATGCCATATTCAGTGCTCAGATAATTTCATAGATTGATATTTATAACACGATTCATCTTTGCTCTTTTTATACTATTGAAAATGAGCCAATTATAAATCTTATTTAAAATCAGCTAGTATCAAGAATAGCTAGAAATAAGCCACTCATCATCATAAATTGAAACCAATCTAGTTCAAAAATTGATAAAATTGAGATTTCCCATACCATTACGATCATCGGGATTAACCAAGTATTTTTAATCTTTTGAGACTTAAAGCGAAAGGATTGATTACTTTTGCAAATTGAGTAGACATGCTAGGTATAGTATGGCACAATAATATTAGACCGATTGAAAAAAGTAGATTTTCTTATCCAAAGCTTCAAAAACTTCCAA
>JANMMV010000560.1:0-2198 GCA_031373565.1 Saprospiraceae bacterium | reverse complement strand
TGCAAATGCCCGGCGGCGTTCCTGTTGCTACTGTAGCGCTTAACGGCGCCAAGAATGCAGGTATACTTGCAGCAAGTATTTTAGGCAGCTTTGATACCGAAATTATGCAAAAAATCATCGCATATAAACAGCAACTAACTAATGAAGTCATAGCCAAGCGGGATAAATTACAAAAAGATAGATCAAATGGGTAAGAATTCATTTGTGATAAACTCACTCAAGTATAAGTGTCCACGGTGTCAGAAAGGTGATCTTTTTAGTAAGCCCATGAAATGGGGCAATCCTGTTGACATGCCTATATCTTGCCCGGATTGCGGCCAATTATTCGAACCTGATCCTGGATTTTACTATGGATCGATGTTTGTATCTTATATTATCTCGGCTTTTGTTTACCTTGCCATTATGGCTGTTTGTATCATTTATTTTGGATTAAGTCTGAACGTCTCATTTTTGATATTGCTTGTGCTAGCAGCTCTTAGTTATGTCTTTTTGATCCGTTTTTCGAGATCACTTTGGATTAATCTTATGGTGCGTTATGATGAGAATGCGTTAATAGATAAATCCAATCAGGATGCAAAATAGGTTTAACCGACTTACCTCCAAAGAGTGGTTACCTTTCCAAAAGTCTTGGTTTAGATATCACGATGATGAGAAATTGTATAAAGAAAGCATGCTATTTTTTTGTCGAGCTGAAGAAACTGACGAAAAATTATTTTACATAGGTCACCAATACAAACTAGTTAAGAAACTCGCACAGGAGCATGTTATCGTTACTACGGATAAATACAACCCAAAAGATGCATATCAATACGTATTGATCGACCTCCGTGCGGATGTGATGGCATTTGAGTCAATAGATGATTATCGCAAGAAGGCTGCTGGAATTATAGACATCTGCTTCAAAATAAAGGACCAAATATCCAATCGTCGTTTTGTCACGGTTATCATGCCTAATCGATATCTTGACGGCGTTTATCAACCCTTAGCTTGGCATTTAGCGTATCAACTATCGTCTATTTTTAGCTTAAAGGATGAGAAAATTGCTTGTCTTCAAGATCCGATTGGAAATGAGCATCATCTAAGTTTTTTTCCCAAAGATGGCTTGTTTTATTGTCTGCAGTTCAGGTGCGATGAGCTTTCTCTAAAAGAAATGCCATCGAAAAATGATAGTTTGCTCCTAGGTAAGCGATCTAATAAGAATCCTGCTTACCCTAATGAAATGCCATGTTGGTTTATCTTAAAGCCGCAGCCACGCAAAAAGAATGAAGTCCTGCACCCAGCGAAGTATCCGGAAGAATTGGTCAAGATGTTTCTTAATGAGTTTACAGTTGAAGATGATAATGTGATGGATCCTATGTCAGGCACTGGTAGCACCCTGGTAGCCGCACTCCTACATAAGCGAAATGCATATGGCACAGAGTTGAGTCCATTTTTTGCTGATATTGCGAGCCAACGCTGCCAAGACATTATAGCACCGCCGATGCAATCGCTTTTTGATGAGCCAATTCAGCAATCCTACAAACTGATCAACAAAGATGCCAACTTGATCACTAAAGATGACTTTCCAGCATTGGATTATATTATTACTTCTCCGCCATATTGGGATATGCTAAACATGAAGGGTGCTGAAAATCAAGCCAAGCGAATCGAAAAGGGACTGCAAACCAATTATTCAGATAGCACGGAAGATCTCGGTAACATCGCTGATTATGAGCAATTTATTACACAATTGATGGATGTTTACTTCAATCTCATTCCCTTGCTCAAGAAAGGTGGTCATATGACTATCATTGTCAAGAACATCAAGAAAAAAGGTCGAAATTACCCATTTGCGTGGGATATTTGTCGAGCGCTAGAAGGTAGAATGACGCTACTACCTGAGACGTTTTGGTGTCAAGATGATATCAATTTAGCTCCTTACGGCTACGGAAACACTTTTGTGAGTAATACTTTCCATCAATATTGCTTGAACTTTAGGAAGGAGTAGGTAGATTTTCTTTTGATTTGGCTTACCCTTTCAACTTTCTATTGACTGAATTATCAATATTAAATATAAATTTACCGCATTGTTCTTTTGGCGCGCCTAAATCAGGTTGTACTTTCCATTTATAGGCTGGCTTCAAGAAAAGTTGGAGTGTATTTTTATCTTTAATGGTGGTTTCACTATCTATTATTTCAGCAGAGGTAACGATACCAGC
>JANMMV010000556.1:0-13562 GCA_031373565.1 Saprospiraceae bacterium | reverse complement strand
ATCGCCAATTCGGTGTTTGCAACGAGCAATGATGAACTCAGATTAGCCATGACAGGTGTCTTGATGCAAGTGGATTTTACAAAGATGCATTTTGTAGCTACAGACGCACATAAGCTAGTAAAATACACCATCGGCAACCTCAATACCGATATCACAAAGTCACTTATCATACCTAAGAAGGGATTGTCACTTGTCAAAAACGCGCTCGTAGAAGATACAGACGTAACGATCTCATTCAATAAGACCAACGTTTTCTTCGCTTTTGATCAGACCAAAATAATTATCAGACTTATAGATGCGAAGTACCCCGAGTACAATGCGGTTATTCCTGTGGATAATCCTTTTGAAGCAGTAATCAACCGCAAAGATTTCTTAAATTCGCTCAAGCGTATTGCAATCTATGCCAATAAATCCACAAACCAAGTTATCCTCAACCTTACTGAAAAATCATTGACAGTCTCAGCACAAGATCTTGATTTTTCTAATGAAGCAACAGAGCAGTTGTCGTGTACATTTAATGGTGACGCCATGACGATGGGATATAATGCTAAGTTCTTGGGAGAGATGCTCGGCGTGCTAGAAAGTGATGAGATCAGACTACAGTTGTCAACACCTAGTCGCGCTGGTATCATCGTACCATCAGAAGAAGAAGTGGGTGAGCAGCTCTTGATGCTAGTGATGCCGGTCATGATGGGCAATTAATCATACTATATAGGCAAAATGGAAGGGACGATGGAAGTCGGTTTGTTTTTTGGATCTTTCAATCCCGTACATGTAGGCCATATGATCTTAGCCAATCATATGGTAGAGCACACTTCGCTCAAGCAAGTATGGCTTGTAGTTAGTCCACATAATCCACTCAAAGCAAAGGCTTCCCTTGCCAAAGATCACGATAGACTGCACTTGGTGAGATTGGCCATTGGAGATAATTTGATGCTCAAGGCTACAAATGTTGAGTTTTCGCTACCAAAACCATCCTACACGATCGACACTTTGACCTACCTGAAAGAAAACCATCCAAATAAGACGTTTTCTCTCATTATGGGTGCTGATAATATTTCTACCATAGATAAGTGGAAAAATTATGAACTTCTTCTTGCCAACTACAAAATCTATGTCTACAGACGACCAGGCTACGAATTGGGTATTTATGCGGATCACCCTAATGTGACAATTATCGATGCTCCGCTCCTTGATATTTCCGCAACGTTTATCCGCGAAAGCATCAAAAATGGGAAGTCTATACAATATCTTGTTCCTGATAAAGTGTTTGAATACCTCGAAACATCAAAAATGTATCGTTGATGCACAATATTTAACCCTAAAATCGCATTATTTCTTATTAAAGAAGCTTCATGACAATCTTAAGATACAATTTAATACCTTCCTTACTTATCCTTTGTTTTGGTTTGCATGCCCAAACCAATCTCCTCTTGGGCAAATGGAAATCGCATTTAGCCTACAAAGAAGGTATTTCTGTTACTCAATCTGAGGACAAAATTATCTATGCGTCTTCCAAAGGTTTGTTTACCATTGACAAGGAAGATTTGAGTGTAAAATTTCTGGCAACAGAAGACGGGCTTTCGGGAGCAACAATACGTCAAGTCGCTTATGATAATGCGGAAAAACTTCTCTTTATCATCTATAGTGACAACAACTTAGATGTGATCCGCAATGATGAGATTATCAATTTCCCATTTATAAAGTCAAATACATCGATCATCGGTAGCAAGCGAATCAATGATATCTACTTTGATGGCAAGGTATTTAGTTACCTAGCGACCGACTTTGGATTATTGGTTTTCAATAATAAAAAACTAGAGTTCTCGACCACTGCTTTTACAGACGAAGTCAAAATAAATACGGTGGCTGTTGCCCACAATGTGCTCTATGTAGGCACAGACAATGGATTATACAAAGTAGCGCTAGATGGTAGTATCAATATTGCTGATTTTGGTGCTTGGAGTAAAGTAGCTATAACGGGAGAGGCCCTAAATATTCCTATTAGGCATGTAGCATCAAAACATGGACGACTCTACATCACAACAGATGACGATGAAGTTTATAGCGTTGAATCTGACCTAGCTGCTTTTGAGATCGTTTATTCTGCTGCAACCAATGAATCGATAAGATATCTCTCAGATGAAGGCGACGACCTTATGATCGGCGTCGAAGACAATCGTAACATCAGTAAAACACTGTTTGTCGGGAGTGATAAGTTTATAAAAGTAGGAGGGGCTGATTGCATCAACCGAACTCAATATGCTATTGAAGACCAGAAAGGGCGTATCTGGTATGCTGACTTGTGGGACCCTATCAGGTATACGGAGGACAAGTTATTTGGGTGCAAAAAGTTATCTTTTGCTGGCCCCTTCGACAATACAGCTGGCGAAATAGCCTTCAAGGACAATGTAGCCTATATTGCATCTCTGGGCATAACAGAAGACTATCAATATGCTTTTACCAATAGAGGCTTTTATGTTTATGATGATAACAATTGGACAAATTACAACAGAGATAATATACCTGAAATGGCCGTCAAGGACTTTCAAAATGTACAAGCAATAGCGGTACATCCAGATTCGTCCATAGTCTATATAGGTAGTTATTGGAATGGTGTGCTCAAATACAATACAGATACGAAAGTCTCTCGACATTGGAACAAAGATAACAGTCCTTTACAAGGAGTCGTAGGCGATGAAGCGCGTACAAGAGTCCCTTACTTGGTTTTTGATGACAAAAATAATCTATGGGTTTCTAATTTTGGCGCACCAAAACCACTTGCTGTCAAAACGCCTGATGACAAATGGTATACCTTCAATGTACCGAGTGATAAAAGCCTTGGCGACATCACCATAGACCAATTTGGGAATAAATGGATCGCCGTCGTAGGTACAGGCAATGGTCTTTTGGTATATAACGAAGGTGCAAATTTACAAAGTGCCGCCGATGATAAAATCCGTTATATCAATAGGACCAATAGTGAGATTACGGGCAACAAAGTCACATGTCTTGTTACTGACCTTGATGGGTCGGTATGGGTCGGAACAGATGCTGGACCGGTTGTCTTCGATTGTCCGGATCCTTTTAATGCTTCATTGTGTAAAGGCAATACTAGAAGAGTAGTCGTTGACGGAATACCCGCCCCATTGCTCAAAGCCGAAGATATCTTATCAATCGCTGTCGACGGGGCCAATCGAAAGTGGTTCGGCACCAGAAATGGCATCTTTGTACAAGGAACAGATGGGACTGAGGAGATAGCACAATACAATGTGACCAACTCTCCACTCCTCGATAACAAGGTCATCAATCTAAAATACAATCCGATATCCGGCGAAATGTTTATCGTAACACCTAGTGGGATACAAAGTATAAAAACAGAGTCAACGGAGGGTAGTAAACGGCACAGCAGCGATGTATATGCATTCCCTAATCCTGTACGCCCTGATTACGCAGGACCTATTGCCATCAAAGGCTTAGCCCGTGATGCCAATGTCAAAATTACGGATATCAATGGACGTTTGGTTTATGAAACAACAGCATTAGGCGGTCAAGCTGTCTGGGATGGCAATGATTATAATGGTGTACTTGCTAGTGCCGGCGTATATCTCGTGTTTAGTGCGAGTACTGATATCAGCGTAGACCTTGATAGTTTCGTGACAAAGATCTTGATAGTGAGATAGTAGTAATGCTTTGAATAATCGTGTAAATTAACGAGAAAATTGCTTTTAAAAATGAAAACTACAATTAAGGAGTCTTAGATATCGTGTACCAAACAATAGATCTAGGCTTTTGCCTTTAGAAACAAGCGAGGACTCCATATTGTCAATGACAAATTCATTAATCTCAATGGTTGACCATGACACGCCAGTAAAAATAGAACTCTCAATGGAAAGACTTACTCTAGGATGTAGGGAATATTTCAAGCCTACAAATCCAAAAATCGGCACGCTGAGGTTCAATTCATCCTTACTTACAAAACCATAAAATGAGCCGTTAGTAAAATAAATTCTATTATAATATGGATCTAATCTTTTATTAAAAGCAATACCTGAATCAAATCCATAATACAATTGAAGTCTCTTCATTTGTGTCTGCCATTCAATACCAACCAATATGCCAATATTTATATTTTTTTGGGTAAATGAGCCTATATTTCCAAAATCGTATTGTCCAATAGTATCTGATTTGCTTATAGGGTATTCTGCACTACCGCTGATTTGAAATCGCATTGCTTTTCTTTCATTGATAGCGATGTATTTTTTCTCCCCAAAATACTTTTTAAAAATCAAGTTGGTGCCGACATCACCTATATTGCCACTAAAATTCAAATTCCTAATATCTAAGGCAAATTCGCGCTTCAGTTTATTCCACTGAACTTCCTTTTTTGGTATATCATTAAGTGTGCTATCCTGACCTACGGTGATAGATATTGTTGAAAGTAAGAAGACAATACTGAAGAAAATTTTTGTGTGGCAATAGATTTTCATAAATATAATGATTATGCGCAAGATTGAATTAAAATGATCACAAAGTAGTATATTTTCTGCTAGTTTGCAGGAAATCGCCAATCAAGAATTTACAAACCGGGTGATTAAATTAAACTAATTTACTAACATTGTGGTCGATATCGACCACAATGTTTATTTTACACAATAAGCTAAATTTTTTTTGATCGCATGCCGTAGGGATCTATAATGGTTTTGGTGTTTGAATTTTCAAATTTGAATGTATATAAAAAATCCATATCTTTGCGGCCTTATGAAAGATGTAGGATATTCGTATCTAAACGAACTCAATGATATACAACGGCAGGCTGCAAGTACACTAAATGGTCCTGTAATGGTCATCGCAGGTCCCGGCTCAGGCAAGACACGTGTACTGACGTACCGAATTGCCCATTTGATCAATACGGGCGCAAAACCAGGTTCCATTTTGGCTTTGACCTTTACCAATAAGGCTGCCCGAGAGATGAAAGATCGGATCGAGCGTGTGGTTGGTTCGCAGGCGCAACGGGTATGGGCAGGTACTTTCCACTCATTATTTGCTAGAATCCTCAGAGTAGAAGCGCATCGTATCGGTTATCCCAATGATTTTACCATTTATGATACCGACGATACCAAGAGTGTCATAACTGAGATCATCAATCAGATGAATCTCGATAAGAAGATCTATGTGCCGGGGGCAGTGCGCAGCCGTATCTCTGGTGCCAAAAGTAATCTGATCACGCCCAAGCTTTATGTAGCAAACGAAGATCTGATGGCGCTTGATAAGATGAATCGACGACCATTGATCCATCAAATCTATGAAAAGTATGTAGCGCGATGTTTGCGAGCAGGTGCCATGGATTTTGACGATTTGTTGTTACAGATGTACAAACTCCTATTTGTCAATCCTGACAATGTACGTGAGAAGTATCAGCATCAGTTCAAATATATCATGGTAGATGAGTTTCAAGATACCAATTACCTTCAGTATGAAATCATCAAACTATTCACAGTATACAATGGTAGCGAAAACAACTTGTGTATTGTAGGCGATGATGCACAAAGTATCTATTCATTCCGTGGCGCTACGATTGAGAATATCTTGCAATTTCAAAATGATTTCAAAGACCTAAAAGTCTTCAAACTCGAGCAAAATTATAGATCAACAGAGTTTATCGTAGATGCTGCCAATGAGATCATCAATAATAATAAGCGACAGATACAGAAGACCATATGGACGGAGCGTACCGAAGGTCACAAGATCAAGATCATCAAAGCTGCCACTGAGACCGAAGAAGGAAAAAGGGTTGCCGACAATATTGTAGAACAAAAGAATAGGTTTAGCCTAGCCAATAAAGACATCGCCATCTTGTACCGGACCAATGGTCAATCTAGGATTTTTGAAGAACAACTGCGCCGATACAACATCCTTTATCGCATCTATGGTGGACAATCATTTTATGCGCGCAAGGAGATCAAAGACCTGATAGGCTACATGCGACTTGTCGTCAATGACAAAGATGATGAAGCGTTAAAAAGGGTGATTAATTTTCCTCGTAGAGGAATAGGTGACTCTACGATAGATCAATTGTCGCAAATCGCTGAGGACAATGACATGAGTATGTGGGAAGTGCTCACCAAGCTAAGTTTTGCGACCAATAGAGCTAAGAAATCACTCGAAGGATTTGTGCAGTTGATTCATGCTTTCAAGGCAAAAGCGATCAATGGCAATGCTTATGAAGTGGCGGATTATATAGCGCGGTTTAGTGGAATTGTCGACGCACTCAAGGCGGATGGGTCCATCGAAGCCATGGGCAAGTTAGAGAATGTGACATCTCTTCTCGACGGTATCAAGGAGTTTGTAGAGGACGATGAGATCGAAGGTGGCGAAGAGATAGATCGCGACAAATCTTTGTCGACATTTCTACAGACGATATCGCTGATGACGGATGCGGATGAGAATGATAAGGAGAACCAAGATACGGTGACTCTCATGTCTGTTCACGCGGCCAAAGGCCTGGAGTTCAAATCTGTTTTTGTGGTGGGGATGGAAGAAAACATCTTTCCGTCTTACATGGCCCTCAGTGAAAGTAATCAGGTTGACGAGGAGCGACGTTTATTTTATGTAGCGATTACCCGTGCAGAAGAACATCTTTGCCTCACTTATGCCAACAGCCGATACCAGTACGGTGATGTAAGATATAACGACCCAAGTCGATTTTTGGAAGAAATACCACAGCGTAACCTTGACTCGATTACGATCATCAATAAGAAACCATCATTTCCTGAGCCAAAGATTTTGGGTATGAAAGTGCTTGGATCCAAAAAGCCAGCAATCAATGTAGATCCAAATTCTTTTGTACCAGCACACCCCAATGACATCAAGGAAGGTATGCAAGTTATCCATCTCAAATTTGGTCAAGGCAATGTAACTAGCATCGACGAACGAAAGGTGGCTACGATTGTCTTTGATGGTTTGGATGACAACCAAGAGAAACGCATCGTGCTACAATATGCTAAGTTGCAGATTGTGGAATGATAAGATGGACCTGGGTTAATAAATAAATGAACTATTAAAACTCAGCATTACCAGGGAATCTCGGGAACGGTATGACGTCTCTGATATTTGTCATGCCTGTCACAAAGAGTACCAATCGCTCAAATCCTAGACCGAAACCTGCGTGTGGTACTGTTCCGAATCTACGTGTATCTAGAAACCATGACATCTCTTCTGTCGGGATATGCATCTCTTCCATACGTTGCATCAATTTGTCAAGTCGCTCTTCTCGCTGTGATCCACCGATGATCTCACCGATACCAGGAAATAATACATCCATGGCACGAACGGTACGATTATCATCATCCATACGCATGTAAAATGCTTTGATCTCTTTAGGGTAATTAGTAAGAATGACAGGTTTTTTGAAGTGCTTCTCTACGAGATATCGCTCATGTTCTGACTGAAGATCTGCTCCCCATTGATCGATTGGATAGTTAAACTTACCTTTCTTGTTGGGTGTAGAGTTTTTCAAGATGTCGATCGCTTCTGTATATGTTAATCGTTCAAAAGGATTAGCTAAACAGAATTGTAATTTTTCGATAAGTGACATTTCAGAGCGGTCAGCTTGTGGTTTTTGCTTCTCTTCTTCTAGCAACCTCTGCTCAAGGAAGGCAAGATCTTCGCCACAATGATCGAGCGCATACTGGATAAGGTACTTGAGCATATCTTCAGCGAGATCCATATTGTCATCAAGATCATTGAATGCTACTTCAGGCTCTATCATCCAGAATTCAGCCAAGTGACGCGTCGTATTACTATTTTCTGCTCTAAAAGTAGGTCCAAAAGTATACACATCACTCAATGCCAATGCACCCAACTCCGCTTCTAGCTGGCCAGATACAGTTAAATTTGTCTGCTTACGGAAAAAATCTTCTTTAAAGTTGATGGTACCATCTTCGTTGCGAGGTGGCTTATTGATATCCAGCGTCGTCACTTGAAACATCTCACCTGCCCCTTCTGCATCGCTACCTGTGATGATAGGGCTATGTATATTTACAAAATTTCTATCGTTAAAAAACTTATGAATGCCATAAGATAAAGCATGACGAACTCTAAATATAGCCGCGAATGTATTGGTCCTAAATCTAAGGTGAGCGATCTCACGTAGAAACTCCAAACTGTGTTTCTTAGGTTGTAAAGGGTAGACATCAGCATCACAATCACCCAATATTTCAATCTTCTCTGCGATGAGTTCGACGGTTTGTCCTTTACCTTGGGAAGCGATCAATTTGCCAGTAATACTCAATGCTGCCCCAGTGGTGATGCGCTTGAGTAAGGCAGGATCTTCGTTTTCAAAATCCACAACAGCCTGCAGGTTAGCTAGGCACGAGCCGTCATTGAGCGCAATAAATTGGCTATTGCGAAATGTGCGCACCCATCCCATTACAGTGTATTGCTGCTCGGTCTGTGCCGAAAAAATATCATTGATTCTAGTCCTTTTTGCCATCGAAATTCAAGCTTTATGAATGAAATAAGGCGCAAAAGTATGGAAAATATACCTTTTATCTAAACCAAACTGTTAAAAACTGTTTTCAAAAATTGAGATAAGACAACTAGACCAGCGATAATCCGCCAAAGAAAGAATCGTCTTTGGTTGAAGGGTCAATGTTTGACAACATGGGGCATCGTATAATATGGTAACAGGCAGGATGGCTTATTGTACCGGATTGCACCAAGACGGTACGACAGCCAGAACTTATTAATTTTTTAATCTTTTACCAAGAATCTGAATGGATCTTCGCTCGTGTCTAAGGCGGCCAGATTGTACTTTTCGATGATGCCTATCAATTTCTGGGCATATAGTGGATCAGTGGCATAGCCACAAGACTTGAGACCATTGGCCCAGCTTTCATAATCCGTTTTAGCAAACGCAAAAAGCGGTTTATACCTATCAGATTGCATTAGAAAATTAGATCTATCTACATACGAATCTATATCTGATTCATATGACCTAAAACAAGATTCGACCAATTGACCTTTTCTATTGTAGTCGTCATCTTGGTGATAATACGTCTTACCAGTCCAATAAGATTTGCATTTGATACCGAAATGATTATTGGCTTCGGTCGCAAGTGGGCTGGTCCCGTAATTTGATTCATGGAGACCTTGTGCTATGGTGATACTTGCAGGTATACCGGTTCGGTACATCTCGACGATCGCAAGATCTTTGTAGGCCGTTATATAGTCGTAAGCTGCTGCATCTGGGTTGGAGTCAAACGAAACCAATCCAACACAAAGTAGGGGAATTAACATTTTCAAAAAGGACATATTGCACAAATTATATATACGTTATTTCAACTTTCGTGCCAAAAGACCACTTTTGGATTAAATACTAAACATTTGAAAGATTAGCAAAGCTTTTATTTTCTATCTTTTGTCACTAATTACCGGTGAACATCGGCATTGAAGCGTTAACTTGTAAGTTTGGTCAATGAGCGAAGTCGAATTTCTACTTTCGACCTAATTTGAAAACAAAACATTAGGCATTATGGTGCATCCATCCTTCATTTCTAATTTCTGATTTCTACCTTCTAATTTCAGAATCATTCCGCCCAAACAGTGCAGCCTTCAGTACAATTAGTACATATATCTATCTGATCTCGACCGCCAAGGAGTTGTTTACGAAATGATTGATATGCAGCACCATGCCACAATTCTCTAAATTTTACCTGCTTCAAGTCGCCCAATCGATGAATGGCATCTTTGTCAAAACAGCAGGGTACTACTAATCCATCCCAAGTGATTACACAAGCATGCCACAATTTCCAGCAGTGATTGAGGAGTTCATTTTTAACTCGGTAACTTCCATCTTCGTTAGCTTTGTACCTTGAATATTTGTCTATCGTGGGTATAAGATCGTTACCATTTTCATAATCATATACCTGCGCCGTTTTGAGTTTGACTTCATCTACTCCGATCTCTTCCGCCAGTTTATAGATATCTGGGATCTGATGCTCGTTAGGTTTGACTACTAAAAATTGAAAGATGATATGAGGAGTACTTGATTTTAGTTCTTTTTTCCACTTGACGATATTTCGAGCGCCTTGCAGTACAGTTTCGAGTTTGCCTTCTTTGCGATAGTTTTCATAAACATCTTGGGTAGTACCGTCGACAGAGATTATCATACGATCAAGCCCAGATTCTATGGTTTTTCGGGCATTATCATCATTTAGAAAGTGTCCATTGGTACTCGTGATGGTATAAATGCCTTTGTCTGATGCATATCGCACCATATCCAAAAACTTAGGATTGATATATGGCTCACCCTGAAAATAAAAGATCAAATAGGTGAGATCTCGGTATATCTCGTCTATCGTAGATCGAAAAAAATCTTCTTTTAGGTTGCCCGTTTCTCTTGTAAAAATCCGTAGACCTGATGGACATTCTGGGCATCGGAGATTGCAAGCGGTGGTCGGTTCAATAGAAATAGTCATAGGCAATCCCCATTGGATAGGTCGTCTCTTCCATTTGGTAGCTTGATATGAAGCATACAACTTACTTATATTCCATAATCTGCGTAGCGTCAGTTTTGAAACAAAGCGAAAAATATCTCTGTAGTAAAGCTTCATGAAAGTATACGGATGCTTTTGAAAGCCATAAAAGTAAGTCTTATCCAAACTACATCCGTTACTTTTTTATTAATAAAACAAATTTTAAGTGTATTTTTGACAATGTTATCATGGTTTAAATCAATTTTTGAAAGCAAAACTGCTACTTTTGACCCTATGAAGTATTTAATAGTAGGCTTAGGCAATATGGGCGCTGAGTACGATCACACGCGACACAATATAGGATTTGATATAGTAGATTATATAGCAAAAGATGGTGATGCCAAGTGGAAAAATGATACCCTCGGAGACCTAACTGAAGTCAAGCACAAAGGGCGAACACTCATCTTACTCAAACCGTCCACCTACATGAATCTCTCTGGTAAAGCAGTCAAATACTGGATGGATAAGCACAAAATCCCTGTCGAAAACATGTTAGTTATTTTGGATGATTTGCATCTTGATCTTGGCGTTATGAGACTGCGAGACAAAGGCAGCGATGGCGGACACAACGGTCTCAAAGATATTCAAGACAAATTAGGAAGCCAAGTATATTATAGGCTGAGAGCCGGTATAGGACAAGATTTTCACAAAGGTCATCAAGTCAATTTTGTACTTGGAAAATGGAAGAATCATGAGCTGAATGATGTTGATATCATGATTGAAAAAGCAGCTAAAGCGGTCAAAAATTTTACTACGATGGGATATAAGCTAACCACCGAAACACTCAACAGATGATAAATAAATACTTCTATCTAGCATTGATTTGCTGTTTTGCGACGACAGTCATAGGCTACGGTCAACAATTGACACAGTCAAATCTACCCATCATATTAATCAGTTCCGAGTTTGCTATTGAAGATGAACCCAAGACTAGTGCACTTATGCGTATCATAGACAATGGTCCCGGCGTTGTTAATAAAATAAATGATAATCCTTCCTTTACTGGTCGAATCGGTATCGAATTTCGGGGATCATCATCTCAATGGTTTCCCAAAAAACCCTATAGTATTGAAGTGTGGGATGCATTAGGTGAAGATGTGGACACGACGCTAATGGGCATGTCTAGCGATGCAGACTGGGTACTCAATGCGGCCTATAATGATAAGACATTGATGCGTGATCAGTTGACTTATATATTAGGTGGATCTATCATGGAGTATGCTCCACGTGGAAAGTATTGCGAGTTGATGGTCAATGGTAGTTATGAAGGCATCTATATATTGATGGAAAAAATCAAACGAGGCAAGGATCGTGTGCCTATTGATAAGTTAGACATTTCGATTGTTGATGGAGATAAGTTGACAGGTGGATATATTGTCAAATTGGATAAGGATTCGGGTAATCCTTCATCTAGTTCTTGGAATTCAAAATATGCATCCATACCAGGGAAATTGCCAACACCACTTTTTCAAATTGACTATCCTAGCGTTTCAAATATAAACCTTACGCAAGAATTGTATATCAAAAATCATTTTGACAAAGCGGAAGATGCGGTTTTTAGTAATTCATTTGCGGATCCTATTATTGGTTTTAGAAAGTATTTTGACGAGCAGTCCCTGATAGATTTTATCATTATGAATGAACTAGCCAAAAATGGTGACGGATACAGACTTTCTACTTATATGTACAAGGAGCGTGATAGTGACGGTGGCAAGATCAAAATGGGTCCTCTTTGGGATTTTAATCTATCATTTGGCAATATTGATTATTGTACTGGCGGAAATCATCTAGGGTTGGTAATTGAGGATTTTAACAAAGTATGTGCTGATGATTATTGGGTCGTCCACTTTTGGTGGAAAAAATTCATGAGCGACAAAGTGTTTTTAGATAGTCTCAAGAGGCGATATTCATATCTCCGTGCTCAACAATTAAGTGATGCAAAGATATTCCGTACCATAGATTCTATCGCAACTTTGCTAAAGCCAGCTGTTGATCGCAATTTTGCGCGGTGGCCTATTTTAGGACAATATGTATGGCCTAATTTTTTTGTAGGAAGTACTTTTAACCAAGAATTAAATTTTATAAACAACTGGACTCGAATGAGATTAGGGTATCTTGACGGTTTATGGTTAATCAAAAGCCCCACGGTCAACGTTCCAAATACCAACATAACTATTAAGCCAAATCCTGTTAAAACTAATTGTATCATCAGCATTGACACTAATTCTACAGTCAAAAGAGGTCCATTCGTGTATACAAGTGCAGGTGCATTAATAGGGAGGCCCGTGATAAAAAGTATCAATGATCATTCATGGGAGCTTAGCTTAGAACCTTTCCCAGTGGGTACGTATTACGTCCGATATATTGACAAGGACGAGAAAGTACACAGTACAGCCTTAATGAAAATATAAGGTGAAGTTGTGTCGCCAGTTTTTCAACCTACTTACAACAACCATCGCCACAGCTCATATCTAGTGCAAGTGAAATACCTGCATAGGGAGACATGATGTTCAACTTTTCATTGAATGCTATAGAACCAGCACTGCGCCATTGTGTAGGGTAGTTGGTCAAATAACCGCCGCTGAGTATCAACATCATTCTACGATCATCAAATTTGAACCCAAATCCTAAGTCCAGTCCTAGATCACCCGTGACTGTAATATTATCAAGGGTGCGTTGTTGCACTCCACCGTTAAGTACCGCATTGATAGAAGAACTCTCGCCTACACCATCGATGACCGAAAGACGATAATATCCTGCCCCAAACTCTGCATAGGGGGTCAACATTAGATTTTCAGTAGCAACAAGGGCTTTACGTATATCTTTTTTGATACCAAAACCGTTGATTGATGCATATTTACTACGAGAGATAGTACCTAATTGTTGAAAGTAGAATAATTTAGGTAGGTCTTTATATTGGACATAATATTCAATGGCGGGTTGATCTAGTACATATCCAGCACTCGCTAACGTCTCTCTCGTATTTTTACTACTATTGAAGAGATACTTTCCACCGCCTTTCAC
>JANMMV010000536.1:0-6511 GCA_031373565.1 Saprospiraceae bacterium | reverse complement strand
TCATGTAAAAAGTCATAGCTACAGATCATGCTGTGGAAGCAATTTGCCTTAGGTGGGTTTTATTGGGAGCATCGTTTGGTGAAGATGTTTTGCATTTGACTAAATCCAATCTTAAGATAAAGAATCATCTTAAAGTTATTTGCACTTTCATTGATGATGTTGAGAAGGGAGCTCTTTATTCATTTCTTTTTGGGCAATTGTTTTAAAGAGTGTAATTAAGACTGTATTCAATTAGGCCACTTCATATTCAAAGAAATCATTATATTTGCGTCTTATTGGACCACTCAATTTTTTCTTTTCTATGGCCAAATCGACAGATATAGACCACATATTATATCATCAAGATCCTGAAGGTGAGCTCATTACGCTCAATGGGATGTACAAGGAGTATTTTATAGATTACGCTTCTTACGTTATTCTCGAGCGTGCAGTTCCCGATATTGATGACGGCCTTAAGCCTGTTCAAAGACGTATCCTGCATGCGATGAAGGAGATGGATGACGGACGATATCACAAAGTGGCTAACATCATCGGACAAACCATGCAGTATCACCCACATGGTGATGCTTCTATCGGTGATGCGCTCGTCAATATGGGTCAAAAAGATCTCCTCATCGACTGTCAGGGAAACTGGGGGGATGTTCGAACGGGGGACTCTGCAGCTGCACCGAGATATATAGAAGCACGATTAACAAAATTTGCGCTCGATGTTTTGTTCAATCCGCAGACCACAGACTGGCAATTGACCTACGATGGCCGGAAAAAGGAACCGATCACGCTTCCTGTTAAGTTTCCGCTTGTATTATCACAAGGTGTTGAAGGTATTGCAGTGGGTCTCTCGACCAAGATAATGCCTCATAATTTTATAGAACTTATCAAGGCATCTATCAAGATCCTTGAAGGCAAAAAAGTCAAAATCTATCCTGACTTCCAGACAGGCGGGATGGTAGATGTTGATGATTATCAAGATGGTCGTCGTGGTGGCAGAATCAAGACGCGCGCTAAAGTTGTGCAAGTAGACAAAACGACACTCAATATAGTAGAATTGCCTTTTGGGGTGACGACAAATGCGATGATAGAATCCATCCTTAGAGCCAATGAGAAAGGACAAATCAAAATCAAAAAAGTACATGACAATACGGCCAAAGATGTTGAAATTCAACTTGAATTGGTGCCGGGCGTATCGCCAGATGTGACGATTGATGCTTTGTATGCATTCACTGATTGTGAAGTTTCCTACTCGCCCAATGCTTGTATCATCGTAGACAATAAGCCGCTTTTCTTATCGGTACCAGAAATCCTTGAGATATCTACAGCGCAGACAAAGGAACTACTACGCCTAGAACTAGAGATCAAAAAAAATGAACTTGAAGAGCGTTGGCACCATGCGAGTCTTGAGAAAATCTTTATTGAAAACCGTATTTATCGAGATATTGAAGAGTGCGAAAGCTGGGAAGAAGTTATTTCTTCTATCTACGCAGGACTGAAAAAATACGTCGCAACACCGTCAGATCCATTGCAGAAAGGTGATACTCGCCTTATGCTCATGCGCGATATCAACGATGATGACATAGCAAGATTAACTGAGATCAAAATCAAGCGAATCTCCAAGTACAACACTTTTAAGGCTGATGAGATGATGAAGGCTTTGCTTGATGAGTTGATTCAGGTTAAATATGATCTCGAGCATTTGACAGACTTCGCCATCGCTTACTTCAACCGATTACTTGAGAAATATGGCAAAGGGCGCGAGCGTCGAACGATAATAACCAATTTTGAGACGATAGAAATCAAGGAAGTTGTTGCCAATAATGCTAAGTTGTATGTAGATTTCAAAGAAGGCTTTATCGGTATGGGCAACAAGAAGGACGAGTTTGTCTGCGATTGTTCTGACATAGCAGATATCATCGTTTTCACTCGTGATGGAAAGATGAAAGTCGTGCGCATTGCTGATAAAGTATTTGTAGGCAAGGATATTATCCATGCTGCCGTGTGGCTTAAGTCTGATGACCGAACGACCTATAATTTTATATATTCTGATGGAAAAACGGGTAAGTCTTTCGCCAAGAGATTTAGCGTGACAGCCATCACTCGAGACAAAGATTATGATTTGACGCAAGGGTCTAAAAACTCCAAACTATTATATTTTACAGCCAATCCTAATGGAGAATCCGAAATTGTCAACATCCAACTCTCACAAGCATCTACTGCCAAAAAGAAGATGTTTGACTTTGACTTTGCAACATTGGCCATCAAAGGGCGTGCATCACAAGGTAATGTTGTGACCAAATATCCAGTCCGAAAAGTCGTACAGGTATCAGTAGGAAAATCTTCGCTCGGCGCAATGCAGATCTACATGGACGAAGTCAGTGGCAAGCTCAATCAAGACGAGCGTGGCAAATACTTAGGTGCGTTTGATACTGGTAGCAAGTTGCTGTCGATCTTCAAAGATGGTAATTACGAAATCAATGTCCTCGATCTCAATAAGAAGTATGATGTCAACAATATCCTAGAGATAGGCAACTTGACTGACGAATCTGTCATCAACGCGATCTATTTTGAAGGAGAAAAAGGATGGACTATGGTCAAGCGATTTAAGATCGAAACATCTACCATGGATCAGAAATTCTTATTTTTACCAGAAGCCGCAGGTACAAAGCTCTACTTTGCTAGTATGGATACAGCACCAGTCGTATTATGCAGTTACAAAGTCGGTGCTGCTAAAGAAGAAAAGGAAGTCGCTCTTGCAGAATTTATCGATGTCAAAGGCTGGAAGGCACTTGGCAACAAATTTCATGATGGTAAATTGCTCAAGGTTGAACAAATCACGAATGAATCTGACATCGTAGATCAGACAACGAATGATATCTCAGCGCCAATGGTGGATTTTGAGGAAGATGAAGACATTGCACCATCTTCAAAAGTGGAAGAATCTGAAACGCCAATAGCGAAAACACCTAAAAAGAACGATGACAACGATCCACCAAAAGGGTATAAGCCCGGTGATACGATTGAGTTAGATTTTTAATGTCATCTTAATTGGCGAACATGCGTACATTTATTTATATAATCATTTTGTTGCCTTTTACAAGCTTTGGACAAAGCTACACATCCTTTTTTACTGGAAACGCAACAGATAAGATAACATCGCCATCTGGCGGAGTTTGTTTGATGGGAGGAGCGATCGAAGATGACAACGCCATGAAATGGTTTTTGAAGCGTGCAAATGGTGGTGATGTCCTGGTATTAAGAACGAGTGGATCGAATGGGTATAACAACTATCTATATGCTACTTTGGGGATTCCTGTCAATTCTGTGGAAACCATCGTATGTAATAACGCCACTGCTAGTAAAGACCCATATGTGGTTAGAAAAATACAACAAGCCGAAGCCATATGGTTTGCTGGTGGTGACCAGTGGAAGTATATATCCTACTGGCGTAACACACCTGTCGATAGCTTGATAGACCTAGCGCTAACACAACGGAATATTGTTATAGGTGGCAATAGTGCGGGCATGGCTATTCAGGGAAAATATTATTTTTCTGCGCAAAACGGAACCGTTACATCGGCAGCAGCGCTTGCAAATCCATACAACGATCTCGTTACATTGGATTCGGCAGCGTTTATTAAGAACAAGCTTTTGGGTAGTGTAATTACTGACACGCATTTTGATAATCCTAATAGAAAAGGTCGACTAACTACTTTTTTAGCAAAAATATTTGCGGATTATGGCGTACAAGGCAAAGCCATCGCATGCGACGAGTATACAGCTGTTTGTATAGATACGAATGGAATTGCGCGAGTTTTTGGTGGATTTCCGGCAGAAGACGACAATGCTTATTTTATACAAACCAATTGTGAACTCACGAACCAACTGCCCGAAAACTGCTCTAATGGAACACCATTAAATTGGAACCGTGATGGCAAGGCCCTCAAAGTGTATCAAGTAAAAGGAACTTCGACAGGTGATAACGTATTTAATTTAAATAACTGGCAGAGTGGCTCGGGTGGTACTTGGCTGCATTGGAGTGTGAATAACGGAACTTTTGTCGAGCAAGTTGGAGATCAAATCAGCTGCGTTTCTCTGACGATCAATGAAGCCGACATTGCTAATGAAATCAGTGTTTATCCTAACCCTGCATCAGAGGAGATCGCTATTACTTGTAGCAAAGGAGACCTAACAAATTATGCCATTCTGTTATTTGGTGCGGATGGCAAGAGAATACCTATTGACTCTACCACAATTGCAAACAACCAAGTTAAAATACAATTATCAACAGTAGTGAAAGGCATTTATTTCCTTAAAATTGAAGCAAACGGCATAACTAGGTTTAGTGGTAAAATCATTAAGCACTAGAAAAGTGTCACGACGTCCTGTTATCTAGAACTTGACGCCTTCTGTCAAAGATTTATCATTGTCAGATCGGTAAGGTCGCAATGGTAAGCCATTTGCACCAAAAAGATTGGCTTCAGTGGGTGCATCAGCCCAAGCATATCTCACTGCAACTGTTTTTGATACCAAAGGGTTTGATACCACAATATTTTGTTTCTTGTCAATGGTAGCTTGTCCAAAATGCCATTTTCCATTGGCATCTTTGAGTTCAAAGCCACGGATCTCGCCGTTTTCATCTTTTACTGACCATTTGCCGCCGTATGATTTTGCGACTAAGAGTGCCTTTCCTTTCTTAAAGGTGGCTCGTTCTATCGTAGGAAAATCGGGGTCGATGTCGTTGATGCCGTAATCATTGCGCAAAGCAAATGCAGCCAATCTATAACCAACATCTTGTTTGTTGGTAGGATGTATATCTCCTGCATTGCCAATATCAATTGTAGTCACCCGTTCCGTATGGGGCATTAGATCATCTGTTTTCTTTTGGCTTTCACGTAATTCTGCCCAAGCGCTTCCTTCATTACTATTCTGACGAGGCCCATAGGACGACAATTCTACAAAATAGAAAGGCATTTCTTTTCCCCATTTCTCTCGCCACGAATTAATCAATAAATTCATCGTTTTATCATATTCAGAAGCCCTACCGGCATTGGATTCTCCTTGGTACCAAATTGTGCCTTTGATCGTATAATGACAGATTGGTGCGATCATCGCATTGTAGATAATAGAACCCGCATTATTCATCCAGTGCTCATAGTAATGTTTATCACCAAATGCTGGTATATGGTGCCATGTGAGGCCAGCCAATGGCAGCGTAAATTCACCTGCTTGGATGGATAATTCAGATTCTTTGCCGTGGATACCCACTTCCTTCCATCCTTCGTTGAGCGGTGCGCCAATCTTGATCAGTAGATAATTTTGGCCAGTAGCCCATGTGTTAGGTGGCAGTTTGAATTTTCTCAAGCCTGCTCCGATCTCGTTTGCTACTTCTTTTCCATTGACGTAGACTTGTAGTCGGCAGTGACAAGAGCCAAGAGATAACTCGGTTGGCTGGTTTGGCAAATCGGGTGCGATATCTACATAAGTCGACATATATCCGGCCCCCCTAAATGCCGAAGCCCCTTTCCAATCCCAAGATCCCATCGGAAAGGTCGCTGGTCGAGTCATCATAAGATTCGGATCAGTTATATACTTCGCTTCATCATCAGCAGTGGGTATTTGGTTCTTCCCATCCAAATACCTTTGTGCAATTTTTGATTCTAATTGACTGTCAAGCGTAAACCAATCAGGGGTGTATGATGCTGCGTATGCCTTGAGATGCTCAGCATTTTTCATCGCATCAATTGATATCCAGCTCTCTGCTTGAGACCCGCCCCAGGAACTGTGGATGATACCGATGGGAATGTTGGTTTCTTTCCATATTTTTCTGGCGAAGTAAAAAGCTACAGCCGAAAACTTGCCAACTGTCTCTTTATTCGCTTTGACCCATGATCCTTTGGTCAATCTTTGAACAGGACTAAGTGCAATTTCATGGTCAACATAAAACTCTCGTATAAGTGGATATTCAGCATCTTGTTTCTCGACAATAGCATTGGCTGATTGATTGACCGACCATTCCATGTTAGATTGTCCTGAAGCAAGCCATACATCGCCATACCATATATCAATATAGGTCAACACATTTCTACCATTAGTTATACTCACTTTATGTGGGCCACCTGCTGCTTTGGGAGGTAAACTGATGGCCCATTTGCCATTCATATCTGTAGATGCTTCGTGTCTATGATCGTCAATGATTACGTAAACACTTGAAGATGCAGAAGTCGTACCTTGTAACGTTATTATTTTATCGCGCTGTAAGACGGCATGTTCGGCCATGGGAAGATCGACTGCGAGTTGACCAAACACAGACATTTGCATACCTAAGAACAGAATAATGTGAACTGCGAATCGAATCATAATAAGATTTTTATACGAACAAATCTACATATTATTCTTGGGATTGGTTATTATTGATTTTGGTTAGAATGACAAAGAAAACAATAAAATTGCTCAACACCCCATCACCCCTAAAAGCGTAATGCAAAGAATTTTTAATTCACGCTATTATTCAAATACC
>JANMMV010000505.1:0-3941 GCA_031373565.1 Saprospiraceae bacterium | reverse complement strand
CAGGAAAAAATTCATGTTATTTATAATTCAGTTTCTGAAATAGGATGTTTTCCAATAGTACAGAATGAATTCAAATTTAATAATGAATCTACAGTATTAGTGACCATTGGTCGTTTAATTCCATTAAAAGGCTTGTTTGAATTAATCAATGTGGTAAAAAATCTTGACATATATTTGATAATTGTTGGATCGGGTCCATTGGAAGAATCTATAAAAAAATACATAAAAGATTTAAAAATAGCAGATAGAATAATATTGATTTCTAATATTGAAAATAGTATGGTTCATAGTATATTGAAATTAAGTGATATATTTATCCTGAATTCTAAGGGTGAAAATTTTCCCAATGTTATTTTAGAGGCAATGATTAATAAAGTTCCGGTAATATGTACGAATGTTGGTGGTTGTATTGAAATTGTTGAAGATCAAGTAACAGGGATTATTATTCCTTCTGGTGATGATCAAATGCTATTAAATGCAATACAATTACTACGAAATGATAATTATATGGCAGAAAAGTTAAAAAACAATGCATACGAGAAGGTGATGCAATCATTTACTTTTGACAAAATGGTTACAGAAACGGAAAGTTTATTACAAAAAACAATAAAGTAAAATGTTGGATTATAAAACACATTTCTTACAAAACTTATTTATCCAGTATAAGGATAAAGATATTAAAGTATTGGATATGGGTTCTGGTACTTCCAAAGATTGGGTGGATATACTTAAAATGTTTCCAAATATTAGTTACTATGGCGTCGAATTTAATAAGGTTTCGATGGAGACTGCGGGAAATTTACTTTCTTTTTCTGACAGTGTAACTTTAGTTAATGAATTTGGGGAAGGTATTCAAGAGAAATATAGAAACTTTTTTGATGTAGTTATTTCTCTATCCGTCTTGGAGCATGTAAAGTATTTAGATGCATTTTTGTTATCAAGTACTAGAATATTAAAAACTGGAGGAGTAATGATACATAGATATGATCTTGGTCATTCTTTACACTCTGAAAGTTACTCTGAGCGATGTAAAGTGTTTTTATGTAGGAACTTTCCATGGATAATTTCATCAAAACACTTTACAACTCATCCTAACAAGAGTTTCATAATAGAATTTTTGAAAAAAAATGGAATGGAATTAGAGAAAATTGAGCAACATCAAATTCCAAACTTAAAGAAAATCAGCAATTTGATTAAGAAAGATGTTAGTAATAATATTTTAATGCATAAATTGATAGCATTGGATACGGATTTGTATAATGCCTTAAGTGTAACCCTTCCTGAAGGAGAACTTGATTATTATTTTCCTGCGATAACATTGAAGTTTAGAAAGATATAACTTATCTAAGCAAAATTATTTTTAATAAAATACCTGAGAATGAATTATTATAAGTCAAAATTTGAGTTTGTAAAGGATATTGTAAAGGAGAATACAACAGTACTTGATTTGGGGTGCAGAAATAATATTTTGAAAAAGTATTTACCTGCCTCGATTAATTATGTAGGAATGGATTTGTTTCAGAATGATGATAATGGTGTGAATATTGTTGGAAATATTGAGGATGGGTTGCCCTTTGATGATTTGGAATTTGATTATATAATTGCACTTGATTTGTTTGAGCATCTGAATGATCTGCAAAAAGCAATTGAAGAATCAGTAAAAAAACTTAAATTAAAGGGAATACTGATAATCCAGCTTCCTAATTTAAGTTACTTTCCGCATAGATGGGATTATTTAATTAACGGACGCTTTACAAAAACTGACAAATATAAGCTTATACACAATTATGGCTTGGACAGGCACAGATGGCTTACTACAATGATTGAAAGTGACGAGTTTATAAAGCAGTTTTCAACAGCAAATAGGTGTGATTTTGAAAAATTTGCCGTGGTAAGCCCCAAATTGAGATTAGTTGCAAATTTATTTGATCTTATTGGTTTAAAAGAATACAGTTATTCAAAGTCGGTTATTTATGTTCTTGAAAAAGTATAGTTTATTATTCAAGCATCTGTCATTAACCACAATTAATTCTGTTTTATTTTCTTTAAGTCAAATTGTAATACAAATAATAGTTGTAAGGAATACTGATCTAGGTGAGTACGGAATATTTGCATTTACATTTAGTATATTTAGCATTTTTGAATTGTTGATTTTGGGATATAGTTCTGACCGTTCGATTCAAATTTTGGGTGTAAACAGTATTCACAAAAAATTGGAGACGCAGGGATTGTACCTTGGATACTTGTTTAGGCAGGATTTCATTTTATTTTTTATTGGAATACCATGTGCGATCTTGATAGGATTTTGTTTTTTACTTAATACAAAGTTTTCAATTATTTATTATTTGGTTTTACTATTTGGAATGATCTTTAATATTGGTTATTCTGCTATAAAGAATTCGCTTATCTCTTATAATCTTGTAGAGGTACAAACTAGGTATGAATTAAAGTGTATAGCATTAAATTTTATTATGTCCACTATATTTTCTTTGATTTGGGGAGTTATTGGATTTTTAGTAGCAATGGTTTTGTATAATTTTATTAAGCTATTATTAGGATTGCGTGTCTTTGAAAAGTTGGGACTGAAATGGAAAGAAATTTTATATTTTGCTAGTATGCCAGGAACAAACAAGGATTTTAAGTATAATATAGCAATATACTCTTTCTTTAGAAATGGATTAGTAAACGTTTATAGTCAACTTGATATTTTATTATTGGGTATTTTGCCTTTTTCTTCACATCTTGTAGCACAATATAAAATTGCTAAAACACTTAGCGGTCTGCCCACAAAGATAGTTTACCCTGTTTGGGCTGCATTAAGAGGAAGAATATTAGAAGCACATTATAGTCTTAATTTAAATAGATTAATATATCTTATAGGACGGCCCACAATAGTTTTTGTATTTGTTTTTATTCTAATTTATTTATTTTCTTCGATGTATGCGGTGGATGTTTTAACGCTTTTATATGGTATTGAGTATCAGGATTCAGCGGGTTTATTTCTTATTTTATTAGCAGGCACATTAATCCTTCAGTTGACTAATAATTGGTTTAATTTTTGGGTTGTAATCGCTAATAAGAGTGGAAGTTATATATTATGTATCTTATTTCAGATGCTAATCCTTTTTTCGGTAGTTTTTTACAGGAAATTGGATATACCTTTCTTTTCAGCGATAGTTGCATGCTCAATGATATTCGGTGCTTTATTTCAAGCACTTGTATTTTGGTCTAGCCGTAAAATATATAACAACTAACTTTATGCATGTAGTATTTGTTGGAGTTGGAGAAAACAATCTGTATGATAATATAGGTGGCAGTCTGGACAGGCATCTTAGATATACTCATAAAATTGGCAAGTGTAGCACCATCCTAATTAATAGAAGGTTAAAATTTCAAGATAAAACGTTTGGAAACTTCTCTATCTACCCAGTTAATACTAGTAATATATTGCTTATTTTATGGAGAGCCATTCTTCTTTTAAGGAAGATTAACGGCATAGAAAGAATTGATGTTATATCTTGTCAAGACCCGTTTGTGACAGCTTTTATTGGTTTATTTGGGAAATTTATAATGAGGATTCCTTTACATATACAAAACCATAGTAGCTTTATTGACAATAAAGTATGGATTGACGAAAGGCCATTCATATTTAGGGTATTAAATTTTATTGGCAAAATCAATATCAGAATGGCTGATAGACTCAGAGTTGTCAATAGTGATGAGAAGGAGATTTATATTAGGAAGCTGAATGTTAGGGCCAATATGATTGATATTGCTCCTGTTCCAATCGATTCTGAATTTTGGAAGGAGTTGATCGATGAGCAAGAACTGCGAAAATTCAGAACCAAATTTGGAATCGGGGATTCGAAAATTTCATTAGGGTGGGCAGGAAGGTTTGTTCAGGTTAAAAACAATCCCCTTCTTTTTGAAATTGAATCAAA
>JANMMV010000503.1:0-14882 GCA_031373565.1 Saprospiraceae bacterium | reverse complement strand
TACCGGGAGTAAGTATTTTTATCAATAAAATAAGGGAGAATATTGTCTCCATGAAACTCGAGAATATTTATAATAAAGAGGAATTGCTCACCATGTATCTAAATACAGTGCCATTCGGAGGAAACAGGTACGGTATTCAAGAGGCTTCCAGATACTTTTTTAAAATAAAACCAAAAGAGCTTAAGCCTGATCAAGCGGCTACCCTCATCGGAATGCTGAAAGCAACTACTGCGCTCGATCCAGTTAGAAATCCAAATGATTCGAAAAAGCGTCGAAACTTAGTACTTAGCCAAATGCTCAAGAATAAGGACTTCCGATTCGAATCTGACGAAATGAAGACGATTGCAAATATGATCAACACGGGCTCTATTACGGAAGCACAATATAAAAAGATGGTTGAATCCCCGGTAGGAGCTACCGCGCACGATGATATAGGTAACAATGAAGGATTGGGTACTTACTTTAGAGAATATCTTCGTACTAAAGAATTACCTAAATTGCTTAAAGGCATTACTAAAGATGACGGGAAGCCTTATAATTATTATACAGACGGCCTCAAGATATACACTACGCTAGATAGTCGAATGCAGACCCACGCCGAATCTGCTGTTTTTAAACATATGTCCTATATTCAGAAGGAATTCAATAAACATTGGAAAGGATATAAGGATGAAAAACCATGGGGCGATGATAAGTGGATTGATGAGCAAGTAAAAAAGAGTGACCGTTATCAAATGCTTAGCGCAGCTGGTTATGATGATAAAAAGATAGATTCAATATTCAATGTACCAGTCCCTATGAAGGTTTTTGGGTGGTCAAAAACACCTGTTGAGCGAGATACTATGATGACACCGCTTGACAGTGTTAGGTATTATTTTACGATGCTCAATTGTGGTTTTATGGCCATGGAGCACAGCAATGGCTACGTCAAGGCATGGGTAGGAGGCACTGATTTTAAGTATTTTAAATACGATCACAATCTTGGGAAAAGACAAGTAGGATCCACATTCAAACCGATCGTATATGCTGCCGCTGTTCAAGATAGTATTAAACCATGCAAATATTATCAAAATAAAGAAGTCACCATTGAAGATTGGTCACCTAAAAATTCTGATGGTGAATTCGGCGGATGGTATTCTCTAGTTGGTGGCTTGGCTTTTTCAGTAAATGTTATTGCTGCCCAACTTATCGAACAAGTAGGGATACAAAAAACAATAGATCTGGCCGCAAAACTTGGTGTGACGTCAACATTACCTCGTGAATTCGGGATTTCTCTTGGAGCGGCTGACATTTCGCTATTTGATATGATGAGGGTGTATGGTTCAATGGCCAATAATGGTATAAGGCCAGAACCGACAACAGTGCTCAAAATTGTAGATCGCAATGGTAAAGTAATATTTGATCATGAAGCAAATGTAAAAAAGGATCCTAAAAAAGGACCTCATGTTGTGGCACTAGACTCTGTAACTGCCTACACTATGACCCGCATGCTTCAGAGTGTCGTGGTTTATGGAACAGCAAATACATTAAGAAGTCAATACTGTAGGCATTGCGATTTTGCAGCCAAAACCGGAACAACACAAAATCATTCCGATGGCTGGCTTATGGCATATAATCCTAAGCTCGTAACAGGTGCGTGGGTAGGTGGACCAAGTCCCGCTGTCCGATTCAGGACCATGGATTATGGTCGGGGAGCAGTATTAGCACTTCCTATAGTTGGTAATTTTTGGTATCAGCTTTCTATTGATCCTAAAAGTGCGCAGATGACCCAAAAGGAATTTAAGAAAAACGAAAAGATTATTGCTGAGATGGGTTGTCCACTGAGATTGGGATTTTCTCCGGACAAATACTTTGCTGTGATGCAGGACTCTACTTTAAAAGATTCGATGATGAGAACTGGCTTCAAGGGGCTTCGAGGACTTGTCGAAGAAATGTTCCCCGAAGAAGTTGAAGAGGGCGTAGATCCTTTGGTAGAAGGTGAATTACCAGCTGGGGGCGAAGGCGGTGGTGAAAGTGAGGATAAAAAAGATCCGAAGGCTAATACAGCGGCCACAGTAGAACCTAAGAAAGGTAAAACTGTAGATCCCAAGGCAAAAGATATTAAGCCAATTGATCCGAAAGCTAAACCTACAGATCCAAAAGTAAATTCTACAGATGCGAAAAGTAAAAAAATTGTAGACCCCAAAGCATCTACTGCTAAAAAACCCATAGATCCGTCCAAAAAGTCTGGAGGTGGACGATAACCTAAATTAATAATATGGCTACTCCACTGACAGTTGCATTTCATACGCTAGGTTGCAAGCTTAATTTTTCAGAGACTTCGAGTATTCGTAGGTCTTTTGAGGATAAAGGATATAATACAGTCTCCTTTGAAGACGGTGCCGATATTTATGTGCTCAATACATGCTCTCTGACAGAATTTGCAGATAAAAAATGTCGCTATGAGGTTCGGCGAGCACTCAAACATTCTCCCAATGCTAAAGTCGTTGTTGTAGGTTGTTATGCACAACTCAAACCACAGGAAATAGCTGAAATACCGGGTGTAGATCTTGTACTCGGAGCGGCTGAAAAATTCAATATCCTCAATTTTATTGATGGGATCTCCAAATCACCTGGAAAGGGGATGGTCGTAGCTGGAGAAGTCAAAGAAGCTAACACCTTTATCGATTCATTCTCTTTCGGAGACAGGACTAGGTCGTTTCTCAAGGTGCAAGATGGATGCAATTATAAGTGCTCTTTTTGTACTATTCCACAAGCTCGAGGCAGTAGTCGTAGTGATACTGTCGAAAACGTAATATCAAACGCGCAAAAAATAGCTGACCAAGGTGTCAAAGAAATAGTTCTTACCGGTGTGAATCTCGGTGATTTCGGAAATGGAACTGACGTAATCGAAGGCTTGAAGCCAAAAAAAGAAGCACTTTTTATTGATCTCATCAAGGAGTTAGATAAAGTCCAAAATATAGACAGATTTAGAATATCATCGATAGAGCCCAATCTTCTTAATGAAGAAATAATTGACTTTGTAGCGCTTTCAGATCGGTTTGTTCCACACTTTCACATACCACTACAATCAGGTAATGACAGATTACTTAAAGTGATGAGACGACGATATAGTCGAGATTTATATAAACAAAGAGTCGAGTGGATCAAAGATAAAATGCCACATTGCTGCATAGGGGTCGACGTGATCGTAGGTTTTCCAGGAGAAACGGATGAAGAATTTATGGATACCTATCGTTTCTTATCTGAACTAGATATCACTTATATTCATGCATTTACTTATTCCGAGAGAGCCAATACTCCTGCTGCTGAGATGGCTGAAGCGATTTCAATGAATGTGCGCCGTGATCGAAATGAAATGCTACGCATACTTTCTAAAAAGAAGAGATACGCTTTTACTGAGCCGTTTTTAGGTTCGAGAAGATCCGTATTATTCGAACACGACAAAAACCCAGCAATGTTATCAGGATATACAGACAATTATATCAAAATATTAACACCATTTCAGCCCGAATTGATCAATAAAATCGGAGATGTGTCGTTAGATAGTTATGACCATAGTACAGAATCGGTCCTCTCCACCATTTTGTAAGTAAATACCGTTAGATGTCCTACGTTTTTTATCTTCTAAACAGAATACCACCAACTACCTATCATTTTTTGGCGTGGATTTGGTTGATATTGACTTTGACACTATCGCTTTTGTCAAAAGGAACAATATCTTCTCTCAATCTGTGGGACTTTGTCGGTATCGATAAGATAGGACACTTAGGGTTTTATGCCATTTTATCATTTCTGTGGTTCAAGGCGATGGAATCTCGATCAAATATTGCTTTTAAAATTATCGCAGGCATAATCTGCTTCGGTGTTTTTATGGAGTATTGCCAATATTATTTTACAGAAGGTCGAGCTTTTGAATGGTTAGATGCTTTTGCAAATAGTGCTGGGACAGTACTTGGTTATTTTGCATTTGTGTTTGTAACTAATTTTAGAAAATCAACTTAAATCTTGGATTGGTAAGTTTCTCAAATATCGCTTTAATAACAGGAATACTACTATTAGTAGGATCATTGTTCTACTGTATTTACCATATATATGTTACCTATTTTCGAGCTAAAAGGAAGGCAAGCCCATGGCCTACCAGCCGTTTTGGATTTATGTTGAGTATTTCGGTCATATTTCATTTATTGATTTTTGCGGCTATGTTGCGATCTTCTGATGACGATTTGGTTTTCTTGCCTCAAGAAAAATTTGGTCTCGATGGAGAATCCGCTTTTAATATCGAGTTTGTTGCCGAAGTCGGAACACCTGAGCAAGCGGCTGCGCCGATAGAAGAACCTAATGAAGAACCTTCTACTAATGAAGAAAAGATTTTAAAAACCAAGACAGCAATTGAATCTGTACCAACTGTCGCCACTGACGATAGGCCAAAAGCTACACCTTCGAATTCTACACCTACGAATACCAATCCGGAATCAACGGCGACTAATACTTCGGGCCAAAGCGCAACACCGGGAGTGCCGGGAGGTCAATCAAATGGGGATGAAAAAGCCCTCCAAATAGCGGAAGACATGCCCATTTTTCCTGGGTGTGAAGCTGAACAAACTCCGTTAGAAAGAGAACTTTGTAGTAAGCGTAAAATGACAGAATTTGTCCAAAAAAACGTCAAATATCCTGATATTGCAATGAAAAAAAATACACAAGGGAAAATCACAGTTTCTTTTATCGTTGAAAAAAATGGAGATATAACAAATATAAAGGTTGTCGGTAAATCACTCGGTGATGGATGCGAGGATGCTGCAATAAAGTCAGTACAAAGCATGAATAATTTCACACGCAAAATAATAGGTGGACGTCAGAATGGACGTCCAGTTAGGATTAAGTATAATATTCCTGTCACTTTTACGCTACTTCAAAGGGGAAACTAAATTACTCCTACACTTTAAACATGTCCAATCCTTTTCCTGCCCAAAGATATCTACAAGCTATACTACGATAGGGACGCCACTTTTCAGATTTTTTCTCCAAGGTGGCATATAATGCTTTCTTTTGTGTCTCCTCTGCTTGAAACATGATGATCATATGGTTGCGTATAATCAAATCATCAAGTGGTAAGACATCCTCTCGCATGAGCGTAAACATGAGGATCATCTCAACGGTCCATTTGCCTACGCCTTTGATCATTGTCAATGTATTAATAATTTCGTTATCACTCATCAAGCTCCAGTCGGCATCAAATAAAGAATGGGTATGAAAAAATTCTGCCACATTGTGCACGTATTGAGCCTTTGAGTAAGAAAAACCTAACGCTCTGAGATCGTCGAGTGATTTGCTCAATATCTCTTCAGCCATTGGTTTGTTTGGGTTTAGGCTTGCCAAAAATCGATCGTGAATCGTTTTCGCCGCTGCTATGGATAATTGTTGAGAAACGATGGACTTTATGAGACTTTCAAAAATATCGGGTTTTGCAGGAACTTTATAATCTATCTCCACGGCTTCTATCAATTTCGCCAGGTTTTTATCTTTTTTTAAATGTTCTAAGACATCTGGTAGCATATCTCGTATCATAATGATTTGTTTTGAAAATTAAAAAGAGATGTTTGTATCGTCGCATATTTGGCAGGATTTTCTATCGATAATAATTTTCGTTTCATCTCTAAACCTAATGCATAACCTGTTAAGCTTCCGTCGCTACCGATCACTCTATGACAAGGTATAATGATAGGTAAAGGGTTACGACCATTGGCTGTTCCCACAGCTCTTATCGCTTTTGTGTCACCCAAGAATGCTGATAATGCAAGATAAGAAGTTGTCTTGCCGTATGGAATATCAACTAAAGCGCGCCAGACTCGCTGACTAAATGCTGTATAGCCAGCTATATCGATAGGTACTTTAAACTCGGTCAATTGTCTATCAAGATAGGCAAGTAACTCTACTTTCGCTTGTTCGGTAAAGCAATTGGGTCGCTCATTGACTAGTTGATCATGATGATGGACCTTAACGTATCGCAATCCTATATCTGATGCACCCACCACGAAATTGCCCATAGGTGTATCAATAAATTGAGTAAAAATGAAGGAATCTTGATCAGATTCTGAATAAACGGCTGATGATTTCATACTCATCTGGTGCGTGGGTTTTATATTGTTCGGGAAAAGAAAAGTAACAAGCAACATGCACAACTGCTGGATCGGTTATAGGGATTCCAACTTGTGCCGTGATTTCGTCTTGAGACATGCCGGAGACGAGCTTAATTTTTTCCCAAGTTTGTGGAAGACCTAGCATCTTGTGAATTGTAATCATGGCCTCTGCATAGGCGTGGTATGCCGTATTGTAAAAATTATTGGGTTGAAATATAGCATTAATCAATTGTTCAGTATTGAGAATAATCGTGCCATCTTCTACATGTGTCTCAACACTATGCAAGTTGTGATGCAATGGTGAAGGAAATGGATGTTTGTAAAGAAATATACGATCCATATCACCTATTAAGTAATCTTTGAAACCTAGTCCCATATGCACTCCATGTGCGGCCACCATCGCTTGGACATCGTCAGGGACGACACCAAGTTCTGATCCGACAGACTGAAATAGTCTTGCTTCAGTGTAGAGTGCTAATCTCTGTTTGAAGAGTTTTTTCTTGTCATTGTCAAATTTGCCGAATGCAGGAAAATGGGCCACTAACCAAGCTTCTATCTTCCGATCAAAAGGGATTGGAAATTTCTCTCTCCACCAGTGATCTATCGGACCGTTAAATACATACAGCAAAACACCAAAGAATACCGGGATAAACACGTAGACAGAATACATCTTCTCAACATAGTTGTACAGATAGTATAGAATCATCAACATTAGTAGAAGAATAGAGACTAAGGCTCGAGAAAGGGAGTGTATTTGCATAAATGCTATAACGCTATAGGTGAACGTCAAAGATATACAAAAATGAAAAAAGGGACGAATTCTTAAAGAAAACATCCCTTTTTGTGGTACCTCCCGGATTTGAACCGGGGACACATGGATTTTCAGTCCATTGCTCTACCAACTGAGCTAAGGTACCCTGCCTAGAAAGCGGTGCAAAAGTAAATCAAAATTTGATATTTCCAAACCTTCAGGTAAAAAAAGAATATTCAAACAGCGACTAACCTACTAAGTTTGAACTTTTTTGGGCTAGAAACGCGATCAATTTTTAGCAGAACTGTCACCAATTTCTAATATTTAATCATTTTACACCGTGGTTTTGTAGTTAATACTAATTGCCGAACAGAACCAGAAAGTCGATTTTTCCTGCAACCCTTGAAAAATCGCTAGTTTTGCGTTTGATATCAATAATGAAGATTAAAATTACCTAAAGTCTATTTGTGAATGAAAATATGTATAGTTGTTGTTTTTCTGATGGCTACAGTAGGATTGTATTCTTGCAGGATGCTTTGTGTAAAAACGTATGTTGGCCCCAAGAGTGATCATTTTAATGGTAGAAGATTCATACATCCTGATGGTAACAAAATGGGTAGTTTCGGCGAACTTATGCGGTATCAGATTACGCAGAAAAAAGCCAAATGGCCAACCATAGACGCCACTCTGCCGCAACCATCGATTATGTCTGCGGTTCACGATGAGATAAGATTTAAAGTGATCAATCATGCTACCGTCTTGTTACAGCATCAAGGTGTCAATATTTTGACTGACCCAGTTTTCGGTAAAAGGGCAAGCCCCTTCAGATGGTCAGGGCCAAAACGTCATAGACCACCTTCGTTAAGCCTAGAAGAGTTGCCAAAAATTGACATCGTCTTACTTTCTCATGATCATTTTGATCATCTAGATGTTGCATCACTTAAAGTCATAGTACAGAAGTGGGATCCCAAAATCTTTGTAGGCTTGGGGCTTAAATCATATTTAGCTAAATTTGGGATTATGAATGTGATAGAGATGGATTGGCAGCAGAATATAGATTATCTTGGATTGCAATTGACATTTCTTCCAGCCAAACACTGGAGCAATAGAGGTTTTTCCCCTTTTAAAACACTGTGGGGAAGTTTTATGATTTCAAGTCTTACACGAAATATATATTTTGCGGGCGATACAGGTTATTATTCACACTTTGAAGAAATAAAAGCTGCTTTTCCGAAAATAGATTTGGCTTTGATACCTATAGGGGCTTATATCCCTAGATCTTTTATGCAATTTGTTCATATGCCACCTGAAGATGCTATGAAAGCACATCGTATTCTTGCTCCGCGACTGAGTGTCGCTATCCATTGGGGTACGTTTCAGTTGACTGGAGAAGGTATGTTTGACCCTATCGACTTACTCCAAGAGCTAATGGACCAGGAGGGAATTGATAACTTTATCTACGACCGAGATCATAATCAATATGGTGTTTTGGAGTGAAGGCGCTCTCACAGCAAATAGAGTTAGTTTTTTCATTTTTGTAGTTCATTATTAGCATCACAATTTAGTTTAGTAAAGTGTTTCACTTGTTTGTTTAAATTTTTCTTAAAAAATATTAAACAAATTAAACAAAAGTTAACTTCAAGTGTATTACATTTGTATTATTATTAACACTTTCACAAAACAAATTCAATTTATGAGTATGTCACTTACAACTTTTAATTTGGCGGGTAGTCTCGCAGCTAACGATTATGTTGGTTTTACTTTTTTCATTGGCTATATGGCCATGTTTGCAGCATCTGTTTTCTTCTTCTTTGAAAGATCACAAGTAGAAGGTAAATGGAAGACGTCATTGCTTATTGCTGGTTTGATCACCATGATTGCAGCAGTACACTATTACTACATGAGAGATATTTGGCTCACTACTGGTGAGTCACCTACTCAATTCAGGTACATTGACTGGATCCTTACTGTTCCATTGATGTGTGTAGAGTTTTATTTAATTTTAAGAGCTTTTGGAGCAGGACCATCATTGCTTTGGAAAATGATTGGCTATTCATTGTTAATGCTTGTAGCAGGATACCTTGGAGAAACTGCATTCAGAGACAATAGCGTTTTGTGGGGAATAATCTCTACACTGGGCTATGTTGGTATTTTGTATGAAGTATGGATGGGATCTGCTAGTAAATTAGCTGGAAATTCTAATGATCCAGCTCTACAATCAGCATTTAAAGCATTATCATGGTTCGTTCTTGTAGGATGGGCTATCTACCCAATCGGTTACATGGCTATCGAAACGGACGGTTGGTTGAAAAATGTTATAGATGTAAAGAACATGGATTTGATTTACAACATCGGTGATGCGGTAAACAAAATTGGTTTTGGTTTAGTGATTTACAGCTTGGCTGTTAGTTCATCTAAAAGCAAAGCATAACACAATTCGTTAAAGTCATAACTAAAAGGACCGGTAAGTATCGAAAGATTATTATCGGTCCTTTTCATAAAATCTATATCTGTAATAAAAACCATGTCAGAAGGCGCTAGCAAAATATTTGTTTTTCCCGTGATTACGATATCGCTACTGTTCGCAGTTTTGGGTTTATTTTTCCCTACATTTTTATCAAGTATTCAATACCCTGTATTAGGTATACTAGTCGTAACGATAGGGCTTCCCCACGGGGCAACAGACTATTTGTTGTTCAAACGAATCAATGGTCACAATCTCACAAGAAAGCAAATAATAAAGTTTTTCGGTTTTTACCTATTTGCAGTTTTCGGGTTCTTGGTGCTTTGGTTAGTGTTACCGGTGCTATCTTTTGTCATTTTTATTTTGATATCTTCATATCATTTTGGTCAGTCAAATTGGGAAAATGTCGCTCTTCCAAAGACGTACACATTTTTACTCCATATTTTGTGGGGTGCGTTTGCTATTGGGGGCTCTGTTTTATGGCATTGGCAGGAAAGTAAAATTATTATAGGTCAAGTCATTGGAGCATTGCCTGATATTTCTTCAGCGACTATGGATAAAATTCAATTAGCTATTGTCGCATTAAATATTATTTCTATTTTGCTTCTTAAATTAGTCAAGAAGATTTCCACAAAACGACTGTGGAATGAACTAGGAAAATTAGCTATATTATCTAGTATGTTCTATCTGACCCCGATGATGATTGGGTTTACATTATACTTTACACTGTGGCACTCCTTAGGTTCCATGTTGAGTCAGGTTTCGTTTTACAAAAAACGCTGGCCTAATTTTACAGTTACTGATTATTATCACCAAGCAGCTCCGTACACAATACTTGCCGTTGTTGGTTTTATTATTATGATAAATGGTCATCAATACCTTTTGCCAAATGTTTCTCCAATAAGTACTTTCCTAGTTTTCATAGCCTGTGTAACACTACCACATATTTTCTTTGTAGAAGAAAGCTACAATTAAATAAATAACATCTGTTTCCTCATTTTTTACCCAATACGCTGTCCATTTACCACATCATGGGTTGGTGTGAGTAGTGTAACTAGCTTATTCTCCCCCATAACGCCAAGAATAAGGCATTCTGACATAAAAGTTGAAATCTGTTTAGGTGGAAAGTTAACGACTGCGACAACTTGCTTTCCGATGATATCAGATGGTAGATAAAGTTGCGTTATCTGAGCAGAACTCTTTTTGATGCCATGTATTCCGAAATCTATCCATACCTGGTAAGCAGCGTTGCGAAGTCCTACAAATTCTTTCACATCTATAATAGTACCAACACGGATTTCTACTTTTTCGAAATCTGCCCAAGTGATATTTTGAGTTGATTGTTCCTTATTTTCCATCTTCAAAAATATAATATTATTCGGATGATACGTCTAAGTGAAGCGACTTTTCGAAACAAATCTTATTAAAAAACAGTTAAAGTATTGATAGACAACCAAATCTCTACTATCTTTGCAGCATAAATGAAAGTTTTTCTTATCATATTATCCATTTTGGTCTTCCGTCAATCCGTGACGGTCTGTATGCCTTCTATTCAAAATATAGTTATTAGTGGTAAAGCTAGTGGTGTTAGTTGTAAACATGCTTGCTGTAAAAAAATGCAAGAACCAACAGATAAAGATACTAAAAGCTCTTCTCAAGACACTGATCACAAGTGCAAATGTGGAAGCGGCAAAGTCCTATCGCTTTCTCCATTTATTGCCTTAAAGACAGGTAAAAGTATATTACTTTCATTAAATTTCAACTATAGCGGAATCAAGCCAGTGCTTACGCACAGCTATGATTTTCACGCTAAAATTTCCTACCCTCCACAAGTTTAGATCTCAATTTGCAAAGGGTCACTATGCCCTTATTGATCGTCAGTGTTGATTACCTGATGTTTTTCCACAGATCTAAATTCTTTAAAATGAAAACATTTTTCACTATAATAATTCTTAGTGCGCTCACCATTTTTGAAAGCACTGCTCAATCAACTATATCAATATCTGTCAGCGGCAAATGTGGTATGTGCCAACACCGCATCGAAAAAGCAGCAAACAAAGTAAAAGGTGTCTCTGATGCTGCTTTTGATTTGAAGACTCAAAAACTGAGTATAACTACAACCAAAGATTTTAATAGAAAAGCCCTTGTCGACGACTTACTAAAGCTAGGACATGATGCTGATGGCAAGCAGGCCACAAAGGCAAGTTATGATAAACTGCATGAGTGCTGCCACTATAGAGACGAGGAAGGCCAAAGTGATGCTGGCACCAAAAATCATGATCAAAATGGTCTTAATACCAGTGAGTCAAATGCTGATAACATATCGAAATTTGTAAAAATCAAAGTGAGCGGAATCTGTGATATGTGTAAAGATCGCATAGAATCAGTAGCAAAGAATACTATCGGTGTCAAAACAGCCGTATATGATCTAACCAACCAATATTTAGCAGTAGTGGTGCAGCCAATTTTTGATAAAGACGAGCTTGTTACGGCATTAATCGGGGCCGGTCATGACGCTGACGGACAAGTAGCAGATAGTAGTATCTACAATCAGCTGCCAGGTTGTTGCCTCTATCGAGAAATGTCATCAGAAGTTGTTGAACCTACGACATTAAAATCGATCAAAGGTATTATTACCGAAAAACCAGATGCAAAATCCCCAGCACAGCCTATTATAGGGGCACTCATTTCAACAATTGATCACCTACATCAGACCATTTCGGACGAAGAAGGTAAATTTTCATTACAGATACAAAGTCAATATGACAGTCTGGAGATTAGCTATTTTGGATATGAAACATCAAGAGTACACTTACCAGAAGACAACCAAATTGCAATCATACTTTCAACGCAGCCTCTCGTATTAGAAGGCGTAGAAATCATATACCGTAAAAAATCAACAGAAGTTTCTTTCCTAGATCCGATCAAGACACAAAAAATTACCAGTAAAGAACTACTCAAAGCAGCCTGTTGTAATCTTGCCGAAAGTTTTGATACGACACCAGCCATCGATGCATCGTCTACAGATGCAGTGACGGGCACACGTAAGATTGAGATGCTCGGCTTGGCAGGTCCGTATGTTCAGATCACGCGTGAAAACATCCCAGATGTAAGGGGTTTGTCTGCAATCCAAGGTCTGTCTTATACACCAGGCCCATGGGTAGAAGGTATTCAACTCAATATGGGCGCTGGCTCTGTCGTCAACGGTTTTGAAGCGATCACTGGACAGATCAATGTAGAACTTCGTAAGCCATGCCATGAAGACAATACTTATCTCAATGCTTATGTGGGGCAAGGTGGTAGATTAGAAATGAATACTTTTAGTAAGAACACACTTAATGAAAACTGGTCTACAGGACACTTACTTCATCTATCTTCTCGTGTACAACGCAGGGACCACAATCATGATGGATTTTTAGATATGCCTCTTGGCCGCCAATTGTCATATCTAAACCGATGGAAATGGTCAGATAATAATGGTCAAGAAGGCCAAATTGGTGCCAAACTTACCTTGATAGATCAGACTGGTGGGCAAATAGATTTTGATGCTAAAAGATCTGATAGGACAAAAGTGTGGGGCGCGGATATGGGTACAACTAGAGTAGAAATGTGGGGCAAGCGTGGCTTTGTCAATCTAGATCATCCAGAAAAATCATTCGGTTTGCAGGCCTCCGCCGTTTATCACGACCAGAAATCACAGTTCGGTCTTCGCAGATATGATGCAAATCAAATATCGGGATATTTCAACATGATATATCAAAACATGATAGTCAATACAGATCACCAAATGCGCCTTGGAGCGAGTACTCAATATGATAGATTTGACGAAAAAATAGACCTACAACATTTTGAAAGGCTCGAAATAGTGCCTGGCATATTTGGCGAGTATACTTACAAAGGCAACGAGAAGTACACGATACTTGTAGGCGGTAGAGCTGATTATCACAATAATTTTGGACTGTTTTTTACACCAAGACTTAATCTGAGAATAGCACCAAGTTACAAAACAGTTTGGCGCATTTCTGCTGGTCGTGGACAGAAGACGGCTTCTATTTTTGCAGAAAACATCGGTGTATTTGCAAGCAGCAGAGAGATTATTGTGCAGGGTGATGTCAATAGCGGTAATCCGTATGGTTTGAATCCAGAGATTGCTTGGAACTTTGGAACTAGTTTTACCCAAGAATTCAAAATGGCAAAAAAAGATTTTTTCTTTACGCTAGATATGAATCGAGTTCAATTTGAAAATCAAATTGTCGTAGATCTTGAGAATCCTAGGTTAGTACAATTTTATAATCTGAAAGGAGAATCGTACGCCAATAGCGCGCAGGTAATTCTAGAAGGAAATGTGGCAAAATGGCTGGATATTAGATTAGCCTATAGATATAATGATGTCAAAACAACGTACAATGAGACGACACTACGTAGACCACTCACTTCGCCTCACCGAGCATTTGCCAATTTGGATTTGAAACTGGGTAAAGGATGGGCGTTTGACTACACGATCAATTGGCTAAGTTCTGTGCGTCTACCATCTACGGAAGCCAATCCAGCCGCCTTTAGATGGGAACAGCAGTCGCCTTCATATTTCCTAAGCAATACACAGGTTTCGAAAATATGGAAAAATAATTTTGAAATGTATGTTGGTGGGGAGAATGTATTTAACTACAAACTTCATGACCCAATCATTGCCTCCGTCCAACCATTCAGTCAATACTTCGATAGCTCATTAGCGTGGGGACCCATTATGGGCATAAATTTATATGCAGGGATTCGATATACATTAAAGAGTATAGAATCGGCAATCAAGAACGGAAGCGACTAAAAATAATAAAACTAAAAAGAGCAGGACAGTATTACATCCAGCGCATTCCTTTGACGAAGTAGGTACAGAAAGGTGGCAACATCACCCAAAACCATTCAGGCTTAAATATGAGGAAAGCACCGATACCTGCTAAAGAAAGGAGTGTATAAATCCAGTATATACGGGTAGACTCTGATGATGTGTTCATACGAAGAAATATTTTGAAGCTATGTATTTTCAATATCTGGGTCAAAAGTAATATTTTCGCAACATATAACCAAACCATATCGTGCAGCTAGATGATAAAATTTTTAATGCTAAGCTTCTCCTCATAGGCGAATACACGGTCATTAATGGAGGCCAAGCATTAGCAATGCCACTAGATAAGTATGGTGGTAAATGGGTAAAAGATGCAACCAATGTTACTAGTCGGATAGGATTAACGAAGTTGCTTACTTATTTGCAAGGAGACCATCAATTGGGTCATTTATTTGACTTGAGTCGGTTTAGCCTCGATTTAAATGATGGTTTGGCTTTTGAATCAAATATTCCATTGGGTTATGGTCTAGGAAGTAGCGGGGCATTGGTGGCAGGCTTTTATGATAGATATGTGTACGAAGCAGATACTGATTTGGTCTCGTTAAAAACGACATTGGCTTCTACAGAAAGTGCATTTCATGGTGCTAGTTCGGGATTAGACCCTTTGGTTTGTTATCTTAATAAAAG
>JANMMV010000468.1:0-1571 GCA_031373565.1 Saprospiraceae bacterium | reverse complement strand
ATCAAAGCATGTTAACATATGCATTGATTGGGATAGCAGCATTAGCGACTATTTTTGCAGCTTATAAATATTTGTACCAAGGTCCTAGAGAAAAGGATGCGGTTAATGCAATGTATAAGGCGCAGCAACTTTTTGAAAGAGATTCTTTTGCTGTAGCGCTAGAATCGCCGTCGGGAGCGTATGAAGGATTTTTATCAATTATTGATCAATACGGTGGTACAAAGAGTTCCAATTTAGCACATTATTATGCTGGTGTTTCTTATTTGAATCTTGGTAAGTATAAAGAAGCTGTTGAATATCTTGATGATTATTCTCCTAAGGATGATGTGACAGCGATAACTGCAGCTGGCGCATTAGGGGATGCGCATGCAGAATTGGGCGATAAGGCTAAAGCTTTGTCTTACTACACCACGGCGTCCCAAACAGATAATGAATTGTTAGCACCATATTACCTTCACAAACTTGCTATGTTAAGTTACAGCGAGGGTAAAAAAGAAGATGCAATCAAGCAGCTTCAAATGATACAAGAAAAATATCCTGATTCTCAAGAGAACCGAGAAGCAGAAAAACTGTTAGCGCGTTTTCAATAACATTAATTTGTTGATAAAACGAAAAACTATGAAGGTAAGATTTATGTTAAAATCTTACCTTCTTTTTTTTTAACCCATTTATCAAATCGTTTATGTCGAGCAAGGACAAAAATTTATCGCAACGTAGCCACAACGCTAGTATTAATCTATCGACATCCCATATCGCTGTGATCACCGCCGATTGGAATGATGACATTACACATCCAATGCGCGATCAATGTATTGAAAAACTATTGTCTTATGGTGCAGTATCTGAGAATATTACGCAAATCGAAGTCCCAGGTGCTTTTGAATTACCAGGTGCAGCTAAGATGATATTGTCGAATCAAAAGGTAGACGCAGTAATATGTATTGGCTGTGTGATCAAAGGTGAAACTAAGCATGACGAGTATATTTCAAATGCAGTGGCAACTGGAATCATGAACTTATCGGTGATTTCTGGCAAACCGATTATCTTTGGTGTATTAACGCCCAATGATCATCAACAAGCATTAGATAGGGCAGGAGGTCAACACGGTAATAAAGGTATTGAAGCCGCTGATACTTGTGCAAAGATGTTGCATCTGGCGCAAGAAATCAAGAATCCATCAAAGAAAACAATCGGTTTTAACTAGTTCTTTATGAAACTTCATGTTTTAGATACAGGAAAATTTAAGCTGGACGGCGGTGCCATGTTTGGTGTAGTTCCAAAGCGTATGTGGGAGCATATCAATGAACCTGATGAGCTTAATTTGTGCACTTGGCAAATGAGATGCTTGCTAGTGGAGGATGGCCATCGCAAAATACTGATTGATACTGGTTTAGGTAACAAGCAGGATGAAAAATTTAGAAGTCATTTTTTACCGCATGATGAGCAAATTTTCGATGATATGTTATTGCGTATTGGATTGAGTTGCGACGAAATTACGGATGTTTTGCTTACTCATTTTCATTTTGATCATGTCGGTGGCGCATTGCGCAAAGATAACTTAGGAAATGTAG
>JANMMV010000760.1:0-3151 GCA_031373565.1 Saprospiraceae bacterium | reverse complement strand
GACGACCCTACCATCTGGTGAGTCAAAGCTGCTCAAAGTCAACAATGACGAACTCTCCATGAGTGTAAAAGAGATCATACTGAGAGATCGGAAGATTAGGCTTGTCGCACTTCATAATATACGTACCGAACTCCAAGGTCGCGAACTAGAAGCATGGCAAAATCTCACCAAAGTGCTCCGACATGAGATCATGAATACAGTCACGCCGATCGTCTCTCTCTCAGAAACGATGCGTGATATCATCGATATTGACTTACAAACGGTGACAGATCCACAACACAAAGCTGGCGTTGACGACCTAAAACATGCCATCAATACTGTGATCAATCGCAGCAAAGGCATCATGAATTTTGTCAATGCATATCGAGAATTTACCAATATTCCATTGCCAAATCTCACCGAAGTAAGTGTTTCAGCGCTATTTATGGAAGTCAAGTCACTACTAGACGCTAAAAACGACTCGAGTATCCAATTTGACATTGCTAAGGACTTTGAGCTCCTCGTCGACGAAAATCAAATCGGTCAAGTCCTCATCAACATCATCAAAAATGCCAAAGAAGCCACTTCCGATTCTGACCACCCCTCCATCACCATCAAATCCTACATAGAACAACAAACCAAAACCATCGAGATTGCTGACAACGGGGTAGGAATATTGGCTGCGGACGTTGAAAAGATATTTGTCCCATTTTACACCTCCAAACTCACTGGCACAGGTATCGGTCTAAGTTTATCTCGACAGATCATGCAAATGCACGGCGGCTCCATCGAGTATCAAGAAAATAGTCCGAGCGGTAGCCGGTTTTTGTTGAGATTTCAGTAACATTTAACTAGTGGTACTACTTTCGTCCAACGCTAGCCAAGTTTATAACTTGTGCCACTGCCTAACTCCTTTGGCAATTAGTCGTCGTAAGGAGATGAAAACTGAATATTGCTCTATTACACGAATCACATGCCACTATCTACTGTAAAAATCTCTTCGCGTTCTTCCTTATTCTGGTTGGAAGTGGCTTTGATTTTATATTCAGTGATCGCCTGTGTACTATCCCGCTTTATTTCAAATATTTTTTCCGTACGCACTACATCTTTTAGCATCGTTTCAAAATCATAACCAATGCCATTTTCCAAGACCTTAGAAAACCTAATTTCACAGATGCAATCGCTAGTCCATGTCACCAAAAATTCAATCTTAAGCTTGCTCTTGACCACTTCTTCGATCTGAATGACCTGATTTTTATCGTTTTTAGTTCGGCTTATCTTGTATATTCCGAAAATCTCATCCATTTTTGTGAAGTTTCCAGCGTGAACATCCGAACAAGCTAATTTGGGCTTTTGCGAATCTTGACTAGCACAAGACAGATGACAAAACAGGATAAAAGCAATGTAAAATTTCATTTTTAATTATTTTAGAGGTTCGTTTACCAAATTTTTATATTACGAACAGCTTATTTTTTTTTCTATTTAAGAAGCGTCCACAACCAAGCGTCACCAATTTCATGATCTTGTACTACACCGGTAAATGTAAAACCGTTGTTCTGCAAAATTTTTGTTGATGCATTATCTTCAGGTGCGGTCGTAGCAGTTACTATTATTGTAGGATCGAACTGTTGAGAAATCAATACAAGTTCCTTGCACGAAAATGAAGCAACCCCTTGATTCTCAAATTCTTGAAATGTCCAATAAGAAATTTCTACTTTTCCTTCGTTCGGTTGCCCCTTATACCCACAACAGCCAACAATTTGATTTTCGCGTATTACAAAATATCCTACCCAAGGTAAATTGTAACCTACCTCTTGATAGTAATCTTCATATGTCTTTAATAACAATTGACAATTGTCAGAACTATAAATCTCCTGTGACTTATCAATATGTAATGCTATTGGTTTAATCTCCATTTTTCTAGCTTTATAATAATCGTTTATCTCATGCTGTCAGTGCTGCACGACACACTAGCCACTACCAGCAGTCTGTCAAAATACTTCCTTTCCACTCCAAAAGTAGCACGAAACTGTTGATATAGAACCCTTTTAAGCAACTTTTATTTTTATGTAATGGAAAATGGGTCTGAAATGTAAGTGGCTTGATATTGAGCTTTGGACCGAGATTAAATATCATGAATTTTAATCCTACATCTGCTCTGCCGAAACTTGCCTCAAATACTATTGATATTTAGATCCTTAACACAAGAAAGTTTATACCATTGACCTTCGTTCGGCGTAGGCTCCGGCCGCTGCCTGTCACGGTCTATCCTGCATTGCGGGATCAGGCGTGATCGTAGTGTCGTCAAATTTTCAATTTGAACAATAGCACTTATCAAAATAGTATTAGACCAATGCCAAACCTTTCCTTGATAATAAATATGATATCCTGTACCATTGAAACAAAAGTAGCATTTTCTGTCTATTGTGGCAAAATATTTTATTTTTGTGCACGTGTTTATGGCAAAGCCATACGTACACTTCGATAACGCAAAGTGTCACAATCATCGGTACAGCCTAGCCTAGCAGGGATTGCTTTGTCAACGATACCAAAGTCAATATCGAGTTACGTTTGATTTAGTTGCGTGCAAGCCACTCATCATGATGTGGTTTGAACCAATGGACATAAATAATCAACAATCGTTCTTCTTACATTTGCTTTCATTGATACCAATGAAGACATTGATCAGGCTATATCCCGTATTGATCATGCGAAATAAGAAAATAAGCTTGCAGATTAAGGTTTTGCTCCTGTGAAACAAGAAAATGCGCTGTCAAATTAAGGTTTTGTTCCAATGAAATAAGATATCTTTAGAGTAAAATAAGATATCGTTAGAGCAAAACAAGCAAATGAATGAAGTAAATCAGCTTTTGAACATATCTATTAAGATATGAAATGAGTAAAACCCTAGAATCAAAGAAGAAATGTGTGTAATAGATGAATGGAATCACAAAACAAACCTTGAATATACTAAACGAATTGATGGTTTACAGATTTGACTTAGACGTTGATTGATTCGAAACAGATGTTAGCGCTAATTCCATCTTCATTCACAACATATCAGTATGGAATGCTACATAATCAATATAAATTTTTAGGATGCGCCTCGGACTCGTCCCTACGAAATGTTGGTATGAAGATTCTTTGTTTATTTTTTTATAAAAGAAAAAAT
>JANMMV010000394.1:0-8173 GCA_031373565.1 Saprospiraceae bacterium | reverse complement strand
GTTGGATTTTGTAACAGCTGGACTCTGGAGATATCATGTGTACAGCCAGTGCGAATCTACGCCAATATGCCTATTGGTCAATTGATTTACTTTATGGTTGCAGGAGATATCAAAAACTATTATAACCTCAAGTCAAATGCTAAATACAACGAACGTACTGTTCGTCCGGTAGAAAGCATGATGTGGAAAAACAAATGGTAAAACTTTAGGTTCGTTTAATTCTGTAATCGTTTTACTATGTAATTGCTCAACCTTTAATTTGCTTATTGCTCAACTACCCAATTTGTAAGACAAAATTAGAAAGTTCCTGCGATTTTCGAATCAAAATACAAAACGATATTAACACAGTTAGTTAACATAACAGATTATTAATCAATACTATGTGTAAAGTAATAACTCATTGATATTCAAAACCAAAAACGATATCAATTAGCAAGCAAAAAATTAATCTCCTTTAGGAGTCTTCTTTTTAATGCGTTTCTCTTCCTTTTTTTCCTTTGGCGTTTTTAGGGCTTCCTTTTTAACAGCCTTCTTTGCGTCTTGACTCTTTGCCATAATGATGATGTTAAGATTAATGTTTTGAAATAGAATTTCACTTCAGCAAAGGTACTATAAAATTTATGAGAATCTGTATCCTTTGATCTCACAATTGCAATACAGATTCTATTTCCTTGATAAAAATCAAGATACCAATTGGCTTTGACAAAGGCAATATGATTCGAATTGCATGTTTGCCTAACAGAAGCACAGATTGGGTTACCTAATTAGAGAGACATCACCAGACATATATTCTACATCGCCATTGGGATGCAATACATCAATAATGTAAGTGTAAACGCCAGTTTCGGCGTCTAGACCATTGAAAGAACCTCTCCACCAGTATGCATCATCGGTATGGACATTAAACACGCCTGCCGAATAAACTAAATTTCCCCATCGGTCGTAGATTCTATATTTCAATATGTTTAGGTTGTAATCATCAAGGGTTTTGATGACAAACCGATTATTGACCGACGAAGGATTGCCATTAATGATATTTGGCAAGTAAACAGGACATTTATCTCTCTCCACATCAATGGTAGTTCGTAGCTCGCAATCGTATTCGTCTTTTATCAAAAGGCTATATTGACCCCAATCAAGATTGACTACTGCGGTATCCAAGATCTCTCTATCATTAAGAAAATAAGAAAGCTGGCTCTCACCAGCATTTATCGAAAAACTAATTTCCCCATTTTGCTCATTGCATTTGGTCGGTATAGCAGATATATTTGCAAAGATAAGTGTCGGCGTGGCCTCGATCACTACTGTTGAATCCAATTTGCAACCGAGATTATCTCTAACAGTGACTTTATATGATCCCGCTGTTAGTAGGGCGGCTTCCGGCTTTTGAATTTCCTTATCGTTTATGAAGTAACTATAGTTGCCGACAGTAGCCATGTCAATTTTGATTGTACCTGTAGCTCCTTTGCATTTATCTAATGTGGTAGCAATGGACGAAAATACAACTGGTGTGCTAGCATTTATTACAACTTCGATACTGTCTTTGCAACCAAGCTTATTGATAATATTTACTTGGTAATTTCCAGGTGGTAGCCCCGTAAAACTATTATTTATTGAAAAATTTCTTTTGTCAATTGAATATCTTAGACTATCGCCCACTGCTAAAACACGGATACTTCCATTAGTCTGCCCGCATGTGGTCTGAGCCAATACCGAATCAATAATCTTTGGATAGATGGGTTCAGGTATTTCGACCGTAATTTGCGCGTCACAACCTTCGTCACTTGATTTGATAAAAATCTGATAGGTTCCCGCAATAAGATCTGGTATTGCATCAAATTTAGTGTACAAGACCTTATCCAAAGAATACAATACGTCATAACTTCCCCTGTTGATGAGTCGTATTGATCCCTTCGGCGAAATACACGTTGGTACCTCCACATCATAATCTATAGAATTCTCAAGATCTATACCCGAAAAACAAAATGAAAAATTATCCATGGCAAAACCAAATCCCCCTGAAACAGTCCGAGTGCCTTGAAACTTTAATGAATAGATGGTACCCGCACATCCAGGCATATTAAATCCAAAAACGGTCGCTATCCCGTCACCAGTGCCGGCGTCACCTGCTTTTATCGTTTTGGTAAGCAATACCTTATCATTCTTATCCCTTGCTGTGACTGTAAAGATTTCATCAAAATCCATATCTAGTACCTGCGCAGCTACACTATCCACGGGATCTTCAAACCTTACGATCAACGGCGTAGCCACTAGACTGTTGGTCGTGCCATCATCTGTTATAAAAAACCTTCCAACATTCTGATCTGGGGCGGGTGTATCGAAGCCATTTGCACTACTAAATGCAAAAGCTACCGAACCTCCGACTTGTGCCAAAACTGGTATATTGCCATTTTCGAGTTCAAAAGTCACACCATATACATCAAAAAACTGCTTGTTGATAGGTAAGCCTTCATATAATGTAGTGCTACCGAGACTTTCAAAATCGATTTTTAGACATTGTTTAGTATCTTGGCAGTAAATACTTGCTCCCAAAAAAATAATAATGAAGTAAGTAGTTAGTATTCTCATAAGAAGGGATTCTAAAGTAAAGATAGTTCAATTTGTATACTTTGCGTCGGCAGAACATATAAAACCAACATTTTATATAAAAATTAACGTAAAGTGTGAAATTAACGTATTATTTTTTTCCTATTCTAGCGAACTATTATAACTATCGGAAATGGCAACTTTATTAAATTAACGTGTTGAGATATCATGCTGCCAACGCATGTTAGGTTTTCTTGATGAGATTTCCAGTGAGTAAATTGACTAATGGTGAATGCTTCGGTCATTTTTGCTAAACACAAAATGCTACACAGTCCCTCATTATCTACGGAGTATCTACGGAGTATCTACGGAGTATCTACGGAGTATCTACGGAGTAACTACGGAGTACCTACGGAGTGTCTCGTCCTAAAATAGCTATACAAGTTAAACAATTAATCCTAAAATAACGAAACATTTTGTAAAATTAATCCAAAAATAACCGGATAACTCATTTTTTTTATTTTTACTAAATTTATATAGATGCGATACGAAATACAACTTCATAAATAGGACATTTTGGTGGATTAGGATACAATCGAGCATGCTGAGCAAAAACAAAATAATCTATGGAATAGGTTTGCACATTTTCTATAACTTTGTCGTATATTGCATTCAGATGGTACAAAGTTGGCATATCTATGAGTCGTTAAAAAAACACTAATATACAGATTTTCATCAATATGCATGATCTTTTTTTCCAATTTTTTAAAAAGCGAAACACGATAAATTAAACCTTCTATCCATCCGATAATATCAAGTAATACAAAAACTATGCTTATGAAAAATATCTTTGCGCTCCTAATCCTCTTCACTTTTTATTTTGCCGACGGTCAACAAGGGATCGTTTTCAATTCACCTGAAGCAACGACCGGATATAGCTTATTTACTGCCGAAGGTTCTACATATCTTGTGGACAATTGTGGAGATATTGTTCATCGGTGGAATGTCTCAGGAATTCAAAACCATACTAAATTATTACCCGACGGCAACCTGTTATATATGTCAAATAATAGGATTACAGAGAGAAACTGGCAAGACGCCGTTGTAACGTCAGTTATTGTTACCGATCCAACGGTCAAATTAGCTTATGAAGTCATAAAATTAAAGAATAAAAATTATCTATGCATCGGTAGAGAATCTATCACTTTGAGTAAAATGCAAGAACACGGTTATAATATTCAATTAACACAACCTACTATATCGGATGTCGTTGTAGAAATCGATCACTTAACAGGAAAGGTCGTTTGGCGATGGAACTTATTTGATCATATCATTCAAGACGTCTCTCCAACAAAAAAATCGTTTGGCGTACTCAAAGACAATCCTGGCAAAATCAATATCAATGCGATTTCGACCTATGATTGGGAGTATACTGAAAGCTTTATGATAAACGGAATGGATTACAATGAAGAATTGGATCAAATAGTACTAAGCGTGCGTAAAATAAATGAAATCGTCATCATTGACCACAGTACGACTACAGAACAAGCGATGGGAAGCACAGGTGGCAAATATAAAAAAGGTGGAGATCTTTTATACAGATATGGTAATCCGGCTAATTACAAACGGGGAACGGAATCACAGCACCAACTGTACTTTCAGCACAACCCTAACTGGATAAAGTACGGCGAGCACAAAGGAAAAATCGCAGTTTTTAATAACAATCTTTCAAAAAATGCCAACTCAACGGTTCAGATAATTTCTCCGCCGATTCAGACAGATGGTACATATTTTTTAGAAAATGAAAAACCATATGCGCCCCTAATCCCAGATGTTGAATACGGAAAAACGGACAACAAAGTAAATTTTGCGTCAGGATATACTTCTGGTGCGAGCGTATTACCCAATGGCAATATCATTATTACAGAAGGTGTTTTTGGAAGACTGCTAGAGATAAAACCAGACGAAACCGTTGTCTGGGAGTACATTGTTCCTAATGTCAACTATATTTTCAGAACAGAGAGATATGATCAAACCTATCCAGCTTTCGCAGGAAAAACGTTAGTGCCAAATGGTAATGTAGAATTTCCCCCAAGCAACTATAATTGCAAGCTATTCTCATCATACGACGATGAATTGCAAACTGCAAGAATAGCCATAAACACGATCCAAAATGAAGTCTCAGTAGATGCTGACGATGCCTTTGAAGTCAACATTTTTAATCTTGCTGGTCAGCTTTTACATAAACAAAAATCAGATGACGGTATTCTGCAATGGAGACACAATATTGCATCACAAATCGTATTTTTGCAATTTAACATCAATGGTGGCATAATATGCAAGAAAACATTTGTCTACTAATACATTCTTTCTTTAAAAAAGTATAAATATTTCAATATGAAAAAGTATCTCTACCTATTCTGTTGTCTATCATTTTTGAATAATTGCCTTGTCGGCCAAAAACTAGGATTACTGACTTTCCAAAAAGATAAAATAGCGGATGGTTATACCTTGATTTATCCTCACAATCAGCCGACCGTTTTTCTAATTAACAACTGTGGCAATGTTGTCCATAAGTGGGATGACGTACCGACATCACGTCCTGGCAATACTGCGTACCTTCTGCCTAATGGCAATCTAGTGAAAACAAAGAGACCAGCAGCAGTAACCATTGATTCTATATGGTCTGGTGGCGGTGGTGCCACCATTGAAATTGTGAATTGGGACAATACATCGATATGGAGTTATACCAAAAATGATAATGTCGCTAGACTTCATCATGACATCGCCGTGATGCCTAATGGAAATATCCTGGCTATTGTTTGGGAAAAACTTACAAAACAAGAAGCAATCAACTTAGGTAGAAACCCATCACTGATTGCTCAAAATTCAATTTGGCCCGATGCCGTTTACGAGCTAAATCCAAATACTAATACTGTTGTATGGACATGGCGCTCTAAAGATCACCTAATTCAAGATTTCGATAATACCAAAGCCAATTTTGGTGTTGTTGCTGATCATCCTGAGTTAATAGACTTTAATTATGATACAGCAGCAGGTGCTTCTTCGTGGATGCATGTAAATGCTATTGATTACAATGCAGAACTCGATCAGATCTTACTCAGTAGCCCGTATTTTAATGAATTATGGATTATTGATCACTCCACAACGACGGCGCAAGCTGCCAGCCATCAAGGCGGTAGATCAAACAAAGGCGGCGACTTGATGTATCGCGTGGGTAATCCTGCTGCATATAAACAAGGTACAAAAGAAGACCAAGATCTGTTCTTTCAACATGATGCAACTTGGGTCCAAAATTTGCCATTTAGTCATCCAGATTACAACAAAATCTTAGTTTTCAACAACAGAAAAAAATCCGATGCGTCTGCTATGGAAGTTTTTGAAACACCGTGGAATATGTACGACTGGGGCTATGACAAAGTGGATAAAGTTTATCCACCAGTTACCTTCGATAATTCATTACACCATCCTGGACCGAGACCATTTTTCTCAGCTGGATTATCAAGCGTACAACTTTTACCTAATAATAATATCTTGATGATGAGTGGCGCCCAAGGTTACTTGACGGAAATGACAAGAGACAAAGAAATCGTTTGGGAATATATTCTACCCTTTAAGAATGGCAAGTCACAAGCGACCAACGTCGATCTGATGAGTGGTGACAATAATATGTTTCGAGCTTATAAATATCCTGCCGATTTTCTAGCTTTTGCGGGCAAAGACTTATCTCCCAAAGGTAATCTCGAACTAGATCCAGATGTTACACTTTGCGAACGATTAGTTGGAACTACCAATCAAACCATTCAGAAGACCTGCCTTTATCCTAATCCAGCTTCACAGTATCTCTGGATATCTGGAGATTTGGAAGAAGTAAACAGAATCATTATCTCTGACGCAAATGGAAAAAAGATCAAAGAAATATCTCAATTCAATTCGCTGGGGCCATTGAATATCGCGGATCTAACGCCTGGAGTGTATTACCTTAAGTTGAATGGGCTAGAAGCTGAACAATTTATAAAGCATTAATACCAACGTCGGTTTAGTTAATCTTAGGGCATAGATCAATTTTGCATGATCGAAACAAAAATATTTTTGTGATTGCATGGGTGCATTCGCCGCTATGATGCTGTAAGATAATTTGAAATTTTAGCCTTTCAGTCCAACCAATTATCCTTCACTGCGTTATAGATGCAGAACATTCACACATGCTAAGCGATATACCCAAACTTTTAGAAAGAGCACGAAGATTAGAACACATTTCCGCAGAAGAAGGACAATTCCTTTTTGAAAATGCGCCGACTACCGAGTTAATGTTCACGGGTCATGCCATGCGAATGCATCATGTACCAAATAATGTGGTCACTTGGATCATAGACCGTAACTCGAATACTACAAATGTATGCATCGCAAATTGCAAGTTTTGTAATTTTTATCGTAGACCTGGCCACGAAGAGTCGTATATCACAACCATCGAGGAATACAAACAAAAAATAGAAGAAACATTTGCCCTCGGAGGCAATCAATTATTGTTGCAGGGTGGTCACCATCCCGATCTTGGTTTAGCTTATTATGTGGATCTTTTCAGGACACTCAAGGGTCTTTATCCAGATCTGAAACTACATGCTTTAGGCCCACCTGAGATTGCCCACATAACTAAACTAGAGCAAACGTCACATACTGAGGTACTTAGAGCCCTGAAAGATGCAGGGCTCGATTCCTTGCCAGGGGCAGGCGCTGAAATACTCGATGATCGAGTACGCCGACTCATATCCAAGGGGAAATGTGGCGGTCAAGAATGGCTAGATGTCATGCGCGCTGCCCACCAATTAGATATTACTACATCTGCAACGATGATGTTTGGCCATATTGAGACCAATCTTGAGCGGATGGAACATTTTGTGGCGCTAAGACAGGTTCAAAGTGAAAAACCATCTTTTGCCAAAGGATTTCTAGCATTTATACCATGGCCTTTTATGGATGAAGACACCATACTCAAAAAAATAAAACGCGCCAGAAATCAATCAACAGGCAACGAATATATCCGTATGATAGCAATGAGTCGGATTATGCTTCCCAACGTTGTTAACATTCAGGCATCTTGGTTAACTGTTGGCAAAAAAATTGCGCAAGTTTGTTTGCATTCGGGAGCTAATGATTTCGGATCTATCATGATAGAAGAAAACGTTGTCTCTGCTGCAGGTGCGAGCTTCAGGTTTACTGCAGACGGCATCCAGCAAGCTATTAAAGAAGCTGGATATCGACCTCAACTGCGCACGCAGCAATATGAATATAGAGATTTACCAGCTAATATGAAACAGCAAGCACTCGACACTTCATTGATGACTGTAGATTAATAAAAGGACGTTTTTTGTTGTTTACATTAGATTAATGTTACAACATCGCCAAACGATGCCTTACGTAATCCAAATCTATGTCACCTGTCATGTCTGCTTCCTTGGCTATTTCCATCAGTAAAGCATCTTGGGCTCTACCTCTTTGCATTGCTTCATGATAAGGAATGTCTTCTCTAAATGTTACTAAACTATATTTTGAAAAATAGTCTGTAAACAGCTGTTCTAGCATTAATTCCAGCTTACGCTTCTTG
>JANMMV010000754.1:0-2537 GCA_031373565.1 Saprospiraceae bacterium | reverse complement strand
CAAAACTAAAAGGCGATATTTCGCTATTTTTAAGATTCCATTCGTAAGGTTTGACCCGCTTGCTGCCAATACTGCCAACGAGTGGCAAAGATGCACTGAAACTGAGATCTAAAGGAACAAAGCTTGCTTGTGGATTAACCAGAAGCTCAGTTCTGTTAGTAAATGTATTACCTAAGGAATAGGTTGGTATTAGTGTTAACGCAGTAGGTGCTCCAGTCATGGGATCACGACCAGGCATTGTGATATAGATGGGATCACCGATTTTAAAATCGATACTTTTCCCTGTATGGGTTTTATTTTCTTTATCTTTCCAGGTTACCTCTGTGGATACGTCAAAATGAACGTGTGGCAATGCTTCAAATCCAAGCGTTTGGCGTAGTTTTAAGTTTGCAGCTACCTGGAAATCAAGAAGGCTATAATTTGCTTTTACCAATCCTCCATCAATCGTGCCTCGAAGAGGTATGCCAAATGCACGGCTGATCATGTTCGAAATATGACCAGTAACGGAGAAAATTGTATCTGAAGCACTCGCACCAAGCTGTGTGGGGGAACCTGGAAGTTGCCCACCCGATGCTGTCAAATTTGGAAGCTGATAGCGTCCTGAAACGATTCCTTCGATGTCGAAGTCACCACCACTATTGCCCCCATACTGAAGATTAAAATCAAAGATATTCTTACTTTTGTTAATGTTTCGTAGGATGCTCGGTACTAGCTCTGCATTAAAAAGATCTGCACTAAAAGCCTTTGCTTGCACACGGAGAGAATTATTTGCTTTGAATACTGCATTGAGGCTCGCGCTTGCCGAGGGAGGCTGAGTCCCCATTGAAGCCGCGCCGTCTATGGTAAAAAGTGAGGTTACTGGAAATGATGTACCTGAGTAGATATCACCTCGATCAGGAAACTGTAGTGTGATTGCAGTGGGATAGTTGATACCTACTGTCCCCAAACTTGCATTACCTCTGAACTGCAACTGAGCAAGTCCATCTGTATGCGCTGTAGCCTTGGCACCAAAGTCCCCGAGGTTAATACTTGGCAGATCAAACCAGAAAAAGCGTATAACCGGGGTTCTGATATTGAAAAAACCACCGACATTTACATCAATACCAGGTCCATCAATTGGCCATTTCGGTCCGAGATCATAATCAAGTTTAAATGCCGTGTTTGGACCAAATAGTGGTTGGTTTGCTGTTTGATAGAATGCATGCTCTGTTGTAATTTGGGTAATATTAGATGGTTTCAGCAATACTGCATGTCGCTGGCCATTAATAATCCCAGTCGCACCAATCCAACCTTTATCGTTGATACATCTTGCGGTTTCAATGACCCATCCTATCTTACTACCATCTAACAACGTGTTTAAATCAGTCATTTTCCCATCATGATAGATAAAAGCATGTCCAGCAGTATTTGATTGGATTGCAGCATAGCCAACAATGTCACCAAATTTGTTGATCCCAAACGCAACCGAGTTCTGGCCTCCGAATGTACCAAGATCGGTCATTTTCCCATTACGATAGACCATAGCATGATAAGTAGAGTTATCACTAAGTAGTGAGGAGCCAACAACTTCAGAGTTATCATTGATATCATTTCCAGAAGAACCAGAACCCCCTAGAGATCCAATATCAGTTAAAACACCATTTTTATAAATAAAAGCCCTGGATAAATTACTATTATAATATGAATATCCAGTTACTTCTCCTTTATTATTGATTGATGTTGCAACTGTTTCCCCTCCGAACGTACCAATATCAGTAATATTTCCATTGTCATAGATAAAACCATGAGGCACTAAGACTGTTGCACTAGTAAGAAAAGTACCAACGATTTTTCCTGAATCATTAATGCCGTGTGCGAATGAAATTGCCCAGCCTGGCTGAGTTAAATCTTGCATGGTTCCGTTCTTGTATGAAAAGGCGCGATAATTATTACCGCTGTCAGAACGAATTCTACCAACAACCTGTCCTGTATTATTAATTCGTGTTGCTTGTGAGGATATACCTCCTAGGGTTCCTAAATCACGTAGAATGCCATTACTGTATAGGAACGCATGACCATTACCATTTGCTACATCCGCTGCTCCTACTACTTGGCCTGAGTTATTGATACTAGTCGAATCAGAAGTACTACCACCAAGTGTTCCTAAATCAGTAACTGAGTATGATGAAGGAAGTGGGTTGCTTTGTGCAAGTGAAACTAATCCACATAAAAATACAACTGCAAAAATAAGAGAGATCTCTCTTGCGATTTTAGAACGCACAAAACTATAGAACAATGACATTCTCCGACCAGAGTGGTGACGAGACAGTCGTGCGTTTTTGGTCTCTTGATTTGACCGATTCATAGATTGAGAACTCCTTGGGCCTGAGTAAAGTACGGGGATACTTGGCTCTCAGTGTAGAGTCCTCTCGTAAATCTGAACGTAAGATGACCGTGGAAAAAGCGTAAGATTGAGGAGAAATTGAAGTTTTTTTGAGAAGATACGAGGTAAACGGGCTATTTATCGTAGCGGAGTACGAGCAGGGGCTGGTCTTTGT
>JANMMV010000366.1:0-7621 GCA_031373565.1 Saprospiraceae bacterium | reverse complement strand
ATTTTATTTTAAATTGAATTCTTATAATAATGGTATCGATTATGGTGCTCAATATTTCTAATGTAACCTAATAATTGTTTTAATTTTGCAATTAATGATTTAATTATTTTGTCTATAAATTTAAACATGGACTTAATTTATTTATTATTAGTGAATTAAAAGCTTCAAAAAGTTACCCCTTTTTCAATTTATCTTTGATTTGATCATATATTTCTTGGTATTCAGGGTGTGACGTTTTATAAATTAAGTCTATTTTGGCAAGCGCTTTGGCTTCTTGACCAGACTGTATGAGCGTAATGATCTCTAAATACGGTAGGCGATCAGATGTATAGTTCTTAACTATTATTTTTGATAAGTACTTCTCAGTTTTAGCAGGAAGCGATTCCTTAGTATATATCTCAGCCATCCAGTATTGTAACGTCAGTGAGTCTGGATACATCGCGATCTCACTTTCAAGCTGAGAGATCGCATCTTTTGTCCGACCGCTTAGATAATCACTGATGATACCTTGCAATTTGTCGCTGTCGCCACGCTCAACAGGCCATACGGGCTCCTTATATACTTGTGCGAAAAGTGTTTTATCAGGCTGAATATTGCTTGGCTCTGTTTTCGAGTGAGAAGATTTGCTAAAAATATACATTAGAAATCCTACAATTACTGCAGCCAATACCAGTAAGATGTACTTTGTATGATGGGAAGTTTCGGGAACTGGATTTTGTAGCTTCTCGATATTGCCTATGATCTCGTCTTCTAGAATGGCTTCCGATAGCATACGCGCTGCTTTATATTTGTCAAATTCGATTTTTAAATTCGAATCCGATATCAACAATAAGTCTAGCTCAACCTGCTCGGCGGCACTTAGCGAATTATCAATATATTTTTCTAACAGTGGATTCATTCTTGTCTCAAATTTAATAATGCTTGTTTGATCGCTGGTTTCTTTTCTAATAAGGTCAAAAGACTATTGAGACATTCATACTTTTTCTTTTTTGCCATCCCGGCGCTCTTATAGTTCATTCGTTCTGCTATTTCTTCCATCGAATAGCCAGCACTCCAGTACATCAAGACTTGTTGGCATTTATCGCCCACGAGAGAGATTATTTTGCGCAATTCACTTTTTCGCTCCATGTCTAAAACCAGTTTCTCTGCTGTTATATCATCAGAAGAAAGGGCATTTCTGTCTGATTCGTCTAGTTGGCTTACTTGAGCCTTTGATTTCAACTCAGAATACAATCTATTACGTGCAATCACATAAGCATAAGCACGTACATCTGTCATCTCTTGAATGTCTCTTTTGAAGACCACGGTTTTTATGAACAGCACAATTGTGTTTTGGAAAAGATCATCAAAGCTTACTACATTAGAATTGTATTTTTTGACAAGATTATGAATGCCTTGCTTAAGCGCAGCATCTTCATATAGTTTGCGCGTAAAGTGCTCTCTATGCAGTTTGTCTGCCCTAAGCAAATCCAACTCATCTTTATTTAACATCCATGCTTTATCCACACTAGACTCTTTAGGTTCATAAAAAGTGACCCAAATATGGTGAATATTTTAACAATATCAAAATGATCAGTATATTTATTTGTAATTGTGGTTGATATCAGGCTATAACCTAACTTTTATTTATCAATAGCATTTGTAATAGCGCTTCATGTCTCACTTCACTATCTTTCGCCTTCCATCAATACTCTTCTCCACAGATACACCATTGTATCGAAAACTCGTGTAAAAATCGATCCCTGAGCAACACCTTCCTTTTGTAACTCCCGTTGTTACATCAATCGTGTCCGTATCTTGATCTCCAAATTTAACAAAAAACTGCTTTGCTTTTCCGATATCTAGCCTAAACTGTAGCGTACTATCGATATGGAAGATAGGAAAGCTCGGGTCAAAAAAAGCTGCCGCTATCGTTTCTTGGTTTACTATTGACGAGATCGTTATGTCCGAAGGCTTAAACTTGGCACTCGGCCCGAAAACTAGATTTTTACCTGTTTCTTTATCGACAAATTCAAAATGCTCTCTCCCATCGGGCTCTGCGCATTCAACGGACGTGCAATGGCAACTTGAAAGCCACAATAGGGACATCGTTATAAGCATCATACAGAATCCCGAACTTGAAAATAATTGTGGAGTCATATCTTTGTTTAGTACAAAGTTAGTAATTCTGAAACGACAAAGTCGCTACAAGTGCTTCTACCATGGGTCTTTTTTTACAATAAACTAGCGCAATGAGATATTTTACTTCGACTTAACACATCTTCCCCACTAGTTTTGTAGCTTTGATCCTATAATCTAACTTTGATATCGTGATAAAATCTTCTTTAATCATTTTTATACTAATAATATCTTCATCGATGGTGATATCACAATCATGGCAAGACAATAGAGTCATTGCGCACCGGGGTGCGTGGAAGGAAGGTAGTTTACCTCAAAATTCAATAGCGTCAATGAAAGCCACTTTTCAAGGTGGATATCATGCCACAGAGTTTGATGTGCGAATGACCGCGGACGATGAACTAGTAATTATTCATGATCCGAGCCATGCTGGTTTTGAGATTGAAAAGATAACCTACGATGACCTTAAAAAGCATACGCTAGCTAACGGTGAGGTCATCCCAACGCTCAAAACATATCTAAAGACAGGCAAAAAGCAAAAGAAATCTAGATTGATCCTCGAAATCAAAATATCTCCCGCAGGTAAGGAACGATCCCTATTGATGGCTGATAGGACTGTCGAAATGGTCAAAAAACTCAAGGCTCAAAAGTGGGTCACTTACATCAGTTTTGATAAAGATATCTTGCTTCAGATCTTGAAAAACGACCCCAAAGCGGATACGCAGTATCTCACTGGCGATCTCAGCCCTGCACAATTGAAAGAGCTTGGGATAACGGGTATGGATTATCATTATTTCGCATTTCAAAAGTACCCAAACTGGATCGACGAATGCCAAAAATTAGGCATCAAAACCAATGTTTGGACTGTTAATGATGAACTTACGATGCGCTATTTTTTTCTACGAGGCATTGATCACATCACGACCGACGAGCCGAAACTTGCGCTTGCAATAGCTAAAGAAATCGGCAATAAGCGGAGAGAACTTGCTTGGAGTGATGAGTTTATGTATAGTGGTTTGCCAGATTCAACGATATGGACTTATGATGTAGGTGGACATGGTTGGGGTAATCAAGAACTGCAATACTACACCGATGCCGATAGCAAAAATGTAAACGTCAGTAACGGTACACTCAAAATCACTGCCCGTAAGACACCGTTTGAAGATAAAGACTATACATCTGCTCGCTTGATAACGAGAGGTTTGAAAGATGTTCATCATGGGCGAGTAGATGTGAGAGCCAAGTTGCCACAAGGTCGAGGTATATGGCCAGCCATTTGGACCTTGGGGCAGAATAGAAAAGAAGCTGGATGGCCCGCTTGTGGCGAAATAGACATCATGGAGCATGTGGGTTATGACGCAGATACCATCCACGCGTCTACGCACTCTGTAGAGCATAACCATATAAAAAAGACACAAAAAACGAATCAAGTTAAAATTGAAGATCCGTATAATGCGTACCACGTTTATAGTGTGGAATATTCGCCAGAAAAAATGACTTTTCTATTGGATGATAAGCCATACTACACCATACTAAGATCCGAGTGTAAAGATTGGCCTTTTGACCATCCGCATTATCTCATTTTGAATATTGCCGTGGGAGGATTTTGGGGAGCTGCTAAGGGAATGGACGATAGTATTTGGCCACAGACGATGGAAGTTGATTATGTAAGGGTGTGGAAGTAGGGTCTTATTTGTTTGGTGTCTGAGCGCAATATAGTAGAATCGAAAACATCGATTCACCCCAAATCATCTATCATCAAGTTGCACCCTCTCACATCCGAAGCATCTAGTCTACCTAGTATCGAAAAAGTGGCATCACCATGATCAATACCCAAATCTTGCGTTTGAATGAATGCACATGAGTCGATATTGGCCAAATCTATAACATTCACGATGCCTGATTTTTTGTTCCTTTCTCGGGTGAGTGGATCATTGATTTGAGTGGTAATGACTTGCAATCTTTCGTGCATTTTGAAGATGCCATTTGCCGTAGCGTACGATTGGGATAATAGTTCGGTCATACCATATTCAGAAGTGATGTATGATACACCAAACCCTTCAACTAGTGTTTCATGAAGCGCCTGCTTTGTCATTTCAGGCCTTTGACCTTTCATACCGCCTGTTTCTATGACGATAAGTTCGGGAAAATGGAGTTGATATTTTTCGATAAAATCAAGTAAAGCATAACTTACACCAAAAAGCACGGTAGGTATTTGATTAGCTTGACAATCTTTCAATGAAGTCAGTAATCGCTCATGGTCCCGAAGATAAAATCCACTTTGATCATATCGAGATCGCGCTACAAAATGATTGACCATACTGATCAGAGATGATCCATCACGATCTAGGTAGCCTGGTAGCAATGCCAAATAACAAAAATCGGAAAAGGACCCCATTTGTTGATTCCAGATCCACTCGGCGTTATCATGGTAGAAATCAAGATCGAGCAGATGATGAACCGATCTAGATGTAAGCTGGGTTGTACCGCTTGATAAAAAAGTCTCTTGTGAAGGCCAAACGCCCGTTTTTATTTCATGATGTTTAAAAGCCGTAATAGGCAAAAAGGGAATTTGAAGCATTGAAACGACATCTTTGTCGTAAATATGCAGGTCATTACAATATTTACGATAAACAGCGTTATATTTGTATTGATAACGGAAGGTCTTTAATGCTTGATCGCCGAAGTCAGCGCCTGAAATTGGAGAAGTGAAGTAGTCGAGAAGGGATGCTCTTTGAGCTTGTTCGTCCATACTTTATTGAACCTAAAATGTGCTGCAAGGTAAGGCTTTTTTGTATTCTTAACATAATGCTTGATAACCTATGTCACATCGCTACTTCATTTTTTTTATGATCGGGATGGTCTTTAGTTGTGCCAAATCTCCTGATTTTTCACCTACGCCAGCGATCGTTTTTAAGGGATTTACTAAAACTACTTTACGTCAGGGTGAAAACAATGACTCTACTTTCGTTCAACTTGATTTTGCAGACGGAGATGGAGATTTCGGATCTAATGTAACATCTAGCGAGCCAAATATATTTTTTACTGATTTGAGAACTGGCGTTGTTTATTCCTACAAAGCGCCTTTCATTCCATCGCAAGGAGCTAATAATGGAATCACAGGCAAAATTACGCTGCTGCTTCGCTCTACCTGCTGCATTTATCCTGAAAATACGGGCATCCCGCCCTGTGATGTGAGTACTGAGTTCCCCACTAATTTGTTGCAATATTCCATTTACATTCAAGATCGGAAAGGTAATAAATCCAATTCTGTGATAACGCCAGATTTAGAATTGCGCTGCCAATAGCAATCAGTATTTATGATTTTTTTTCAAGATTCAATACATACATAAAGCTGTTATTTGGTGATATGTTCTATGAAAATAGAAGATTGATTGATAATGCTCATAGGAGCGTGACACCATACCCAACGTAGTAATTATAGGAAAGTTAGCAGTTATTTTGGTAGCATTACGAGAGTAGTAGGCATAAAAAAGCCCGTGTAAGACGAAAAACACGGGCATTACTCAATTTAATAACCAAAACTCATATACTCTTTACATTCCAAATACCATGCCAAATATCTAAATTTCTTTATATATGTAGACAACTGATGGATTGCATTTCCTTTCTAGCTTGTGTTTTCTAAAATTTCAACCAAAAACACGGTTAAGAAAGCTTTATATTTTTGACATCGCTGTGTGTGCGATGATTCTCTTCAAATATAGATGCCCATGACTTTTCATGGGCAACTACGAATTTTACAATTTAATAACCAAAACTTACACAATGCAAAGATAGATCATATTATTCTTTATTTGTATGTATAATTGAAATTATTTATCAAAATACGTCACATTTTTTATTATATATGTTTAATATGTTGATAATCAATAAAGAATGTATGTTAATAATTGTAATCAATATACAATTTAAATATAATCATTAAGTGTATTTCTTTATTTTATAAGTAAAAACGTATATATGATTATTATAATATGAGTAATTTAACAGCGATTTAGCTTTGATTGAAGTTTTAGATTAAAATATTTTTGATGTTTATTAACAATATTAGATACCGATCGGTATCTTTGTGCCATGAGAGCACCAGATGTAACCAAACAGATCATCATTGAAAAGGCTAGTGAGTTATTCAACACCTACGGATACAAGGCCACTTCTATCTCCGATATTACAAACATAACAGGGCTTACAAAAGGAGCCATTTATAGGCACTTTATCGATAAAGGCGAGCTCGAGGTAGCTGCGCTAGATCATATGGCCACCAAAGTCTATCTATTGCTTGGGACGCAGATCAAAGAAGCGAAGACTGCAGATCTCAAATTGAGAGCAGTGCTGGAATTTTTTAGATCGTACCTCCAGAACTATGCATTACCGGGTGGATGTCCGCTGCTAAATGTTGCCATAGAGGTAGATGACAAAGTTTCGCCACTCAAAGACCATGCCCAGCAACTTTTGAGTACCCTGCGCGATACTTTGATACATGTAGTACAAAAAGGTGTTCAATTCGGGCAACTACGACCCACCATCGAACCCGAACAAGTGGCATCCATAGTGATTGCCAGTCTCGAAGGGGCTATCATGATGTGTAAACTCAATAATGATGACAAAGATATGAACCATGTTATAGATCATCTACACCGATACATAGATTCTTTACGTACGGAACGCATCTTACCTTAATTCTTCGATTTTTTCAACATCAAAAACAAATCCAATCCATGCATCTTAATAAACCAAAGTTGATAGGTATGGTGTTCAATGCGATATCTTATGTCGCTCCGACCTACGCCGCCAAGCTTGCTTGGCGATTCTTTTGTACGCCACTAAGTGGTAAAATAACGAACTATCATGCCGAATTTCTTTCTTCCGCTAAGTATAAAGTGTACCAGCTGAAAGATATGAAACTTCAATCTTACAAATGGGGTAGTGGCCCGCGTAAAGTAGTTTTTATGCACGGGTGGGCAAGTAACAGCTTTAGATGGAAAAATTATATCGCCTTACTACCTTCAGATCTTTTTACGGTGTATGCCATCGATGCGCCTGGTCATGGATATTCTACCGGATCGTCTGCTAATCTTGTTTGGTTCAAGGAATCATTAGACATCCTGATCGCAGACCTAGGGCCTATCGATACGGTTGTTGGACATTCGATCGGAGGATTTGCTACAACTTACCATTTGTACGACGCTAAAGTCAAAATGGCTGACCAAGCTATTATAATGGCAGCACCTGGCGAAGTAGATGATTTTTTTACCTATTTCAACAATTTAATTGGACTAAATCAAAAGCTAAGACTTGCGTTTAAGCTGTATTTTAAAGAAGTGATTGGACATGAACCTGCCTATTTTTCAGCTAGTAAATTTGCAAAAACAATTGATACACCTTCCTTTATTATCCATGATACAGATGATCATGATGCAGTATATAGTAATGCAGAACGATTACATGCCAACTGGAAGAACTCAACACTACATACCAC
>JANMMV010000337.1:0-3495 GCA_031373565.1 Saprospiraceae bacterium | reverse complement strand
GAGACTTGGAAACGCATGGCCATAAGGTCGTCCAAAGCCTATGGGTCGACAAAGGATCAGGGCTATTATCAGAAACATTAAGAAATGTCGTCTGGTCTGAGATGGTTATTAAGCCAACGATTTCCGCAGGTTCATACTTGACCAAGAGATTTACGCATGACGATATACCATCTATTTTAGCTGAATACACGCCACTCTCAGAACAACATTCATGGGTTATCCAGCCCTACCTGCCTGAGATCGTTGAGAAGGGTGAAGTAAGTATGTTGTATTTTAATGGAGCGTATTCACATGCCGTTATTAAGACACCTGCAAAAGGTGACTTTAGGATTCAGTCGCAGTTTGGTGGTGTTTATGACTCTTTTGAACCAAGTGATGACCTCATTGCTGAAGGTGCGCTTATCCTGCGACATATCGACCCTAACAGTCTGTACGGACGCGTAGATATGATCGAACTCGAAGGGGTCTACCATGTGATGGAAGTGGAAATGATAGAGCCAGACCTATACTTTAGTATTCATCCCGAAGCTATCCATAGATTTATTGGGGCTGTGGTTGAGAAGCTAGGAAGTTTAAAATAATTATGACAAAAGTATGACACCCTAAATTGGCATTGTGGGTCAATATAGCTGCACCTTTGTAGTATAAAAAATTCAAACATGTTAAAACGTATACTATTATTTGCGGCATTTGGCCAGTGTTTTATGGCTCAAGGCCAATCATTTCTTGAAATTACTACAGGTCCAGGTTACCAAAACCAACAATTCATTAGATTGAAAGACGATTTTGTACAATCAGCTAAATTGACAGATTGGGATATCGCCTTTACTTCTTTTGGACAACAGGATGCAGGCGTTCATTTTAACGAGGCATCAGGTACATCTATGGGCCAAGCCCAACCAGAGATTGAAGTCTATGATACCAAATCTACAGACTTTGCCAAGGTTTTCAATGTAGATAGCATCAAGGCAAACAGACTTTACAACGATGAGAAATCTTGGTCTTACGGCGCTTTCAATAGCAACCGCAATCCAGCGAGTCCTTTTGATTTCGGTTGGGGTAAGTACGCTCCCGCTACCAACAGTGTGGCTGGTGATAAGGTATTTGTTATCAAACTCAAAAATGGTCAGTTCAAGAAGTTTACCATTATTTCATTGGGAGTTGCAGGCTACAATTTTAAATATGCAGATCTCAATGGTGACAACCTTGTTACTAAAACGAAGGCAAAGACTTTTGGTACACAAAGCATCCTTTACTACAGTTTTGCCAAGGAAGACTTCGTCGTGATAGCACCGAGTAGTTATGATTTAGTTTATTCAAGATATACTTCTATCGCGCAAGACCCTAACTCTCCGCTTCTCGCTCAATACAATGTGACTGGTGTACTTACGGCACCCGGCAACAGTACGGCAAGGGTTGTTTCGGTGTCTCCAGAGACAGAATTGCCTAAAGATACAACGACATACACCAAGCGTCAAGATGTGATCGGATACGATTGGAAGACTTTTACAAACGTATGGTCGATCAATACAAATTTGGTCTATTTTGTTAAATCGCAGGACTTGCACATTTATAAATTGCGTTTCATAGACTTTGAAGGCGCGAGTACAGGCAATGCTACGATAGAGAAAACAGATCTTGGTGTATTATCTTCTACTAGAGATTTACTCACATCGTCCGTAAATGTTTACCCTAACCCAGCTAGCAGTAATGTAGATGTGGTTTTTGATGCCATTCAAAATGTCGGAGCTTCTACACTACAAATCATTGATTTGACTGGTAAGCAAGTTATGACCTTGCCTATGAATGTGACCAAAGGACTTAATGCATTCAATATTGATATCACAACGTTGAATGCCGGTTTGTACAAACTACATATTACTAGTGCCCAAGGTATTTTAGCTTCCCAAAAAATAGTAAAAATTTAAGAAATACATTTGATGCAAAGCGTAGTCACAACGATCTTATTTGTTTTATTTTCCGCGGCCGTCGTAGCACAGTCGACAGGAGATACGATAGGACAAAATCAGACCCTTGATCAGGTTGTTGTGACTGCGCAATTTGCACCTACAGACTTACGCGAAGCGGTCAGTACCGTTAAAGTTATCAATCGTCAGACGATAGAATTGCGCGGAGCGGCCAATTTATCAGAGCTGCTCCAGAGTGAAGCCAATATGCGCTTGAGCAATGATGCTGTACTTGGTGTGGCGCTCAGTCTTAACGGTATTCGCGGTGAAAACGTCAAAATACTCATCGATGGTGTTCCTATGGTGGGCCGTATCCAAGGCAATCTTGATATGAACCAGATTCCGTTGACCGATATCCAACGTATCGAAATCGTCGAAGGAGCGCAGTCAATGATTTATGGTTCGGACGCCTCGGGTGGTGTGATCAATTTGATTACCAAAAAGAGTCAATTGGCTCGTTTTAATGGCAATGTCAATGCCATGTATGAGCAAAATGGCGTCAATAATCTTAGTACTCAATTAGGTTATCAACAAGGTAAGTGGTTTGTTAACGGCACAGCCAATAAGCAAAAATTTGAACCGGCGCCTGACTCGATTGGTCAGCGAGAACAGTATTGGAATCCCAAAGACCAAACATCTGCTCGTGCTACAATCAGGTATAAATGGAATGAGGTGACCGACCTTCGACTATCAGGCGGTTTTCTCAATGAGACCATTACGGATCTTGGTGAGTTGCGCAGATTGCAGTTCAAACCATACGCTTTTGATGATATATATAGGATAAGTAGAAGCGACGTGAATTTGTTTTTTCAAACGGCCAAGCCCAAGCAATATATAAGCCAGGCTAGTATTCGGGCTAGCATGTATGATCGTATCGAAAATGCATACCGGTACGAATTGTTACCTGATACATCAGCGCTTATCCCTATGTTGCAAGATACCAATCTCTCTTCGGGATTAAGTGCTAGGTGGACTTACGCTACAGATAGACCATCAAAATCTATCAATTATCTAGCAGGTGCTGAGTGGAATAGTGAATATGGCGAGGGAAACCGTTTAGCAAATACAAGTGAAGAAAATTCGAATGAAGTTTCTATTTACGAAATCGGGGCTTTCGGTAGCGTTAGATGGACGCCCAACAAGACATGGATCGTTCAAGGTGGCACTAGATGGGTCATTCATCAGCGATTTGGACAAGCGGTGTTGCCAAGTGTTTGGGTAGCGTACAATCCTGTCAACAGACCGTTTACTGTCAAAACATCACTAGCCTTCGGGTATCGTTCTCCTTCACTTGAAGAGTTATATTTTAGATTTGTAGACATCAATCACAATGTCGTCGGTAATGTGGAACTACAACCCGAAAAATCTCTCAATCTTAAAACGGAATTTGCCTTCAAACCGAACAAAATAGGGTCTTGGCAGATAGATACTAAAGTGTCAGGTTTCTACAATGACATCAAAAATCGAATTATTCTTGCGGCTGTTGGCGCAATCGCTTTTGAATATCGCAATCTAGATGAGTGGCGAT
>JANMMV010000330.1:0-2073 GCA_031373565.1 Saprospiraceae bacterium | reverse complement strand
GAAGAAGGATAATTATAAACTAACGAAACCCAGATGCTTACTGTAATCATGAAAAATTTCATTGTCCTAGTATTTTTGTTTTCAAAGTTACTTGGTGACCAATACCCCCTTAACTTAAGCGAAAAGCTCAACATTAGTATTGTCAGATTGTCATTTAATCCTGATGGGGCAAATTTAACCAATTCTTGTGATTACGCTTTCCATTTTAATAGTAAAACATCTATTGTGAATTTAGTTAACTCGAAATTAATGGAGTCGCCGATTAAAAATGAATCACTTTCTTTAAGCGATTTGGACAGGGCACCAATTTTAATCTTCACAAATACTAATGGTGAGAAAAGATTTTTTAAAGTAGTTAAAAGAAAAGAATATTTTTTGTTAATCGAAAGAATGTGCAAGATTGATAAAGATGGTAAATTTATTTTATCTAGCATGACTCGAAAGTTAGATGCTGATAATAGTTTTATTATTTACAAATTTGACGGGAATACTATTTTCAACTTCTTATTTAGTTCTGAATTAAAATGATCAGGGGTGTGAGGCCAAACATGGCCAAGACTCTAGCCCAAGGCTAATTTACAATCATTGATTTGACGCACTACCTTAATTCTGTCTTCTTAGTCAAATTTCTATAAATTACTTCCATGAAGCCACGCATTCTCGCACCATCTGTCATTGGAACCGGGTATTACCAGTGCATCTCCCGCGTGGTGGACAAACAGCGGATTTTTGGTGACTAATAAAACATGTTGATTCATTGTAGGTGCAACAACGCCAAAACCACAAGTCAGACTTAATTTACAAGTAACTCCGTCTGGTTTCTTTCTGCGTAAATCTGAGATGTTCTGCGGTTAAAAATGCCTTACCCCAAAAAACCAGCCCCTCACCTACACCTATTGTTATGAGACCGGCAACATTCTCTCCCATCAAGACGCGCGTCTCAACACCACCAACTGCTACAAGTCCCGGCCTTGGCGGCGGAAGACCTACAACAACCCTGGCCAGCTCCATGGTGCAGTTGATCACAATCTTATCATTAAGTATTGTCATTGTGATGGAGTGGATGGTCAAAAAAATTACAATAAAATTATTGAAGAAAAGAAGAAGTAAAGCATTTATCATGAAGAATAAATTTTCAATTGTTATGGCTTTGTTGATATATACGCCATATTTTACCTCTTGTCATTCAGAAGTTACTAAACAAAATCTGTTGGAGAGCGCAGATGATGAATCTGTGCGGGCCACAAATAATCGGGATAGTAAATCTTGGAAGGAGATTTATTATAAATTAAAAAAGAATCAAAAGGGCGAATTTCAATTAGTTAATGATGATTTTGCAACATACTGGGCTGGAATTGCTAGCAATCCTGACTGGGAAGTAGTGGATGTTCAAAATGGCATAAGATGGATGGGACAAACGCCAAATAATTTGCAATTCGATAAAATTTTGTTAACAGTGATGCTTGATGTTGATAAAAAAGGTTCTGATGCTGATGTGTGTCTGCTGGTTCATGTCAATATTGAGCGTAATTCATATGGTGCATTCGATGGTGAAGTCATTGTGGATGCTTTATTAAATAGATCTCGTAAGGGCGAAAAAATTTCAATTCTTGGAATTTACGTTCTCGATAAAGAAAACGGTTTATTTCCAAAATAGCGGCCAAGGCCAAGACTCTAGTGTAGTTCGCCTTCGGCCAGGCCAAGACTCAGTGCCAGGCATATAATTGTTGACAGCTTTTTTGCGTTCTTTGCGTTCTTTTGGGGCTAAACGGCGTTAGAATTTTCGTTTGCCTACGACTCTCATCCTATCGATCCGCCTCTCCAGTGCCAAGCATCCGTGCCGGGTATATTATCAAGGGGAAAACTGATACGGTTATGGAATAATTCTTTGAACGTCCTGTCAACTTGTCCCTCAGCCCAGATCACAAAGCCTCCAACTGGGCCAACTCCTCTAACTCCTCCACCAGGTGGTCTATTAATGGACAATCGTACAAGTATATAAGACTAGCTATATATAGATTCAGGATTACAATGACGCTTGAATAAATGGATTCCCAATAAGAAACAAAATTC
>JANMMV010000308.1:0-2139 GCA_031373565.1 Saprospiraceae bacterium | reverse complement strand
TACTCAAAGTCCGTCCCGGAATCACTTCATGGGGTCAGGTAAAATATGGTTATGCTTCCAATATTCAACAAATGCTCCAGCGACTCAAGTTTGATATACTTTACATCGAGAATATGTCGCTTAGCTTAGATATCAAGATCTTGTTTTATACGATTTTGGTATTAATTCAGGGTAAGGGTAAATAATATACTTACTTTTAAATCTCTCCATTATGAGTAGAAATACCGTTATCGTTTTGATCTTGGCTGTCGCACTGGGTATCTTTTTTGTGGTAAAATGCAGCAAATCTGATAGTCCGGTTGAAACAACTGCATCGTCAGGGAACAGTGTAGCCAAGTTGTTTGTAGAATTCAACAATGGCATCACTAATAATGATTTTCTTATTTTTAAAGGAGATCCATCCATTAAACCAACCTATTTTAATTCCGTTGATGATATGGAAGTTAGCCCGACATTTCATGTCGAGAAGGAGGGATTGAATTATTATAAAATAGCTTCGAGCCCTATATATGCTTATGTTTTTATCAATAATGGGGATGAAATGCACTTTGATATCGGTGTCACAGAAATCAAGTACAAAGGAAGTAATCAGAAACTAAACCAGTTTTTGCTATCCTACACCAATGAGTTCGAAACATTGGCTTTAGAAATCCTACCGAGTAAAGCGGAAGTTGCCAAAGTTTCACCTGAAAAAATCAAATCTAGTTTGGATGAACTAGAGCAAGCGCATACTGAGATGTTAAATGACAAAGGCTCTTTACTGACAAGTGACATCAAGTCTAAGTTGCAAGCAGATTTTCGGGAAACGAAAAAATTTCTTCTCATGACGTTTTTGGATAAGAAGTATACAACAAAGCAGTTCAAGACAGCATTGAAGCATATTAACGAATCAGATTATAAAAATGAAAAACTGGCAATGAATAATCCGACTTTTGCCAAAGCGTCTATGTTGTATTACGATCTCAAAAGTTACAGTAGCAGTAAAATGTCTAAAAGATCTGACCTGAAAATTTATAATGAATATCTATTGTCAGAAGGCTTGTCACCGAAATATGCAGAACGATTGTGTATGGAGAAAGCCCTGCGAGGTGATAAGAAACTTAAGGATCAGGCTTTGAGAATGACTAGTAATACTTATTTGACTGATTATGTCAATATGAATTCTAAATAACAATTAAACAAAATGGCACTAATAGATAAAATCCATGCTTTTGATCCCAACGGACTAGCCGAAGACAACGGTCATCTTTATGGTTTACCGTTTACGGTAGACGACGCCGCACTCGTGATCGTACCTGTTCCATGGGAAGTGACTGTTTCCTACTCCAACGGGACCGCGGACGGCCCAGCAGCCATTCTTGAAGCATCAAAACAAGTTGATCTGTATGATCCATACGTCAAAGATGCGTGGAAATTGGGTATCGCGATGGCTGAAATAAGTACGGAAGTCAGAGCCAAAAGTGACGAATTAAGGGTAAAGTCCGAGCGATATATTGAGATGTTTGAAGCGGGAGAGTCACCGGAATCCAGCGTGGAAATGACCGCTATTTTGCAAGAAGTAAACCAAGGCTCTTCTTGGCTTAATCATTGGGTACAGACACAGGTCGAGCATTATCTATCTATCGGAAAGAAGGTAGCCCTGCTTGGCGGTGACCATAGCACACCATTGGGGATGATGAAAGCATTAGCACAGCATTTTAGCTCCTTCGGTATTTTGCAGATAGATGCACACGCTGACCTCCGTCAAGCATATGAGGGTTTTATATATTCACATGCATCTATCATGTACAATGCGATAGAGATTGATCAGGTTTCCCACCTTGTACAGGTTGGGATTAGAGATTATTGCGAAGCAGAAAATGACATCATAGAAAACAACCCAAAGGTCAAAACATTTTTTGATCACGATATTAAAAACAGACAGTACGCCGGAGAGTCGTGGCAAAGTATCTGCGATGACATCGTAGCAGCATTGCCCGAATACGTGTACCTAAGCTTTGATATTGATGGTTTAGATCCCAAGCTTTGTCCAAATACGGGGACGCCAGTGCCTGGTGGATTTGAGTTTGAGCAAATCATCTTCTTGATCAGGAGTGTAATCGCTGCTGGAAAAACGATCAACGCTTTTGATATCAATGA
>JANMMV010000252.1:0-2340 GCA_031373565.1 Saprospiraceae bacterium | reverse complement strand
CACTCAAGGATTTTCTAATTTTATTTTAAATCAATATGGTGCGGGCTCTTCTGTGGTCATTGCGCACGATAATCGGAATAATTCTACCATTTTTGCCAATGTCGTTACTGATGTTTTTAGCGCAAATGGTATAAAAGTGTACTATTTTGAAGGTCTTCGTCCCACTCCTGAACTGTCTTTTGCGATAAGGCATCTCGGAGCACAAGGCGGTGTCGTCCTTACCGCATCGCACAATCCTAAGGAATACAACGGATACAAAGCATATGGTCCAGATGGCGGGCAATTAGTTGCACCTTATGATCAGGCAGTAATGGATGAAGTTGCCAAAGTCGACGGTCTTTCTAAGATTAATTTTGAAAGAATAGTTGATAACGTAGTAACGATCGGTACTGAAATAGATGAAGCATTTATCACAGCATTGCTTAAGCAGTCGATTTCTAAGGATGCTATCCGTCGCCAGTCAGATCTATGTATCGTTTTTTCACCTATCCATGGTACAGGTGGTGTTATGGTGCCACCAGTTTTAAAGAGATTTGGATTTAATAATGTACATCTTGTAGAAGAACAAATGGTCGTGGATGGTAATTTTCCAACGGTTATGTATCCAAATCCTGAAGAGCAAGAAGCACTTTCAATGGCTTTACGAAAAGGAGAGTCTATCAATGCCGATGTAATTCTTGCAACTGACCCAGATGCGGATAGGGTAGGAATGGCGATCCAAAACGACAAAGGACAATTTATCTTATTAAATGGTAATCAAGCGGTTAGCCTTTTGATTCATTATGTATTGACAGCATTGAAAAATCAGAACAAACTCGATAGCAATCAATATGTGGTCAAAACAATAGTGACTTCTTACTTAATAGATAAGATTTGTGCTGCGTTCGAAGTGGAATGTTATAATGTACTCACAGGCTTCAAATTTGTTGGTGAGTTGATGACAAGTCTTGAGGGTAAGAAAACTTTCTTAGCAGGTGGTGAAGAAAGTTACGGCTATCTGGTAGGCGAGCATGCGCGAGACAAGGACGCGATCGTTGCATGTGCAATGCTGGCAGAGATGGTAGCGTACTACAAAGATAAAGGTTCGAGTTTGTACGAAGCGATGCTCGATATGTATATGGAGTACGGGTATTATAGAGAAAAACTTATCTCTATAACTATGAAAGGTAAGTCTGGTGCAGAAGAAATCAAAGCCATGATGGAGAGGTTTAGACAAGAAACACCTTCGATGCTTGGTGGGCAAAAAGTCGTTATGCTCAAAGACTATCAGACGTCTGTATCTCGAGATCTTGTAACGGGAGAATCTTCAAATATTGACCTTCCATCTTCAAATGTATTACAGTTTATTACAGAGCAAGGTAGTATTATCTCTGCTAGACCTTCGGGGACAGAACCCAAGATAAAGTTTTATTGCAGTATTGTCGGCACACTTCAAGACAAAGCATCGTTTGATGACACGACCGCTGATCTTGATGCAACGCTTGAAAAAATTATGAAAGATTTAGGAGTTGGCTAAATTTATTGAGCACCCGCCTTTTGGCTATAACCCTTTTCATCACCGATTCCCGAAAATTGCACTCCCGACTCTCACCATCGTGGATCCTTCTTCTAGTGCGATCTCATAATCCCCTGACATACCCATTGAGATATGTTCAAATCTTGGCGCATCCTGGAAATAACTGCCCTTTAAGTTATCAAAAGTGGACTTCAATGATCTGAATTCTTCTGTTACAACAGCAGTATCATTAGTAAAAGTAGCCATGCCCATAAGCCCCACGATATGGACATGGGAAGATTGAGCAGAAGTGAGATTTTGTAAAAAAAGTTCTATTTCTCGCGCTTCAAAACCTTGCTTAGTTTCTTCTCTTGCAATGTGAACCTGAAGTAAAACATCGATTGTTCTATTGGCCTTTGTTGCTTCTTTTTGAATGGTTTCGAATAGTTCAGGGCTATCTACAGAGTGAATCAAATGTATAAATGGCGCTATGTATTTTACCTTATTCTTCTGTAGAGAACCGATCATATGCCAATGAATGTCTTTGGGTAGGCTCTCATACTTATCAACTAATTCTTGAACTCGATTTTCTCCAAAATGTCTTTGACCTAGATCATAAATTGGCATGATGACGGCATTCGGTTTTGTTTTTGAGACTGCTACTAGGGTAGCTTGGTATTCGGTTACTTTTTTTAATATCTCGTTATACATTGTAGTTTATCATAAATTTTCTTGATTAAAATAATCCATGCAACTCGGCATCTATCTTCTCTATAATCAAACCCAAATCCGCAGGATTAGTTTTGAAGTCAATATTATCATTTTGAATAACTAATAGCTTTCCA
>JANMMV010000243.1:0-2169 GCA_031373565.1 Saprospiraceae bacterium | reverse complement strand
TTTGTTGGATTGGGATAAACATGGATATGGTTTGAGAAATCCAGTTGATTGGTATTCAGAACGATATTACCTTGAACATCTTTCCCAATACTGCCATGAAGAAAATGACCGCAGCCAGATTCCATCACTTTTATGGCCTTTACCATGTACCAATGCGTATTTTGATAGTCGTCAAGTACGTATGCGTTTTCGGTAACCAAACTGGGAGAGATACGATTATAGATGCCTAATTCCGAGTCACTTTCATAAATGTGGTATCCAATAACAGCAGTATCTGTAGGACTATCCCAGTTCAGCTGCACATTACCATTGGCCTCAGTCAAGTTAACATTGGATGGTGGCTCTACTTGGTATAAATTAATCGTAGGATCACCATAGAACGCAAAATGGGTTCTATTCCACCATTCTTCTGTATCGTATTCTTGTGGCGGTTTTTCTAGGTATTGGTTGGATTGATTGTGATTCATAATGTCTTTCAGTGCTAATCCAAGTGGCTGCCCCATACATGCTTGATGAAAAATATTGATTCCGGTCGTTGTCCAAAGCGTCACTAAGCATTTAGAGTCGACACCCAATAAGGCACGAATTCTACTATACACACCACTTGGTTGGGGTACATCACCAAAGCCCCAATAGCTTTGATCACTAGCATAAACGGTTGCATTCATGCCGTAAGTTTGCCAATCCGAGATTTCAGGTACAGATAGATTTTGCATGTATACCTTAAATGGTCCATTGTTTTGCACCCATTGATTATGATTGGGTCCTGTATAATTTTGATAAACTTGATTGGCTTTAGAAATATTTGGGAGGCTTCTATATGCGCCATCGTTTGAATTATCATAACCAAAAAAGAAAGCGGTCTTATCGCCCATATGGTGACTAGGCAACGCATTTCTATAGGCACTCAAGCGATCCAAATAATGTTCCATCATTTGCATTTCTGAAAGCGATAGGTCCTTTATGTCCGCAAAATCAACTCTTCCAAATGCCAACTCAACATCAGACGGAAAAAAATCTTGGTCCCATTTATGATCATTTGGCATATTGACAGCGAGACTCGTCGCCAGGCCTCCCGGATTATAGGTTGCCGTATCGGTATATACGCCATCCATATCGGCATAATAGGCATCGCTTCCTCTTGCTCCTTTGTTTTCGTTGTGATCATCAGGTGCAATAACAGCTGTGGAACCGCTTCTCGGTGAAGGTACATGCCCCAAGATAAAGAGCATTTTTGGTTTATCAGAAACAGGAGCATTATTATATAAGTCTGTTATTTGATTCTTAATGACGACTACCTCATTTCCGCTATCCCAGTTGGCAGCTCTTGGCACTATCAATTCATTGACAAACCAACCATCGGCGGTGATTTCTTTTTTCAGTCTATTGTACTTTGCTGACAAACCTGCAGGGATATCATCCGACACCAACAAAATCATTTGCCCTTTGTAATGGGTATTATCGCTAAGTAGTGCGCCAATTGTATAACCTGTAGCGTCATACTTGTTGCCGCCATACGTCCAAGTACCTTTTCTTTTCACTTGGTATTCCCATGCTTGACCAGGTGCGACGTTGATATCGATCCAAAGCCCTATTGCAGGAGAAAGATCACTTGCTATTGCCGTCCAAGTACTTGTTCCTAATGCTCTTCGGTATACAGAAAGGGGTTCAGATGTATTAGATAAAGAATCTAAAAATAAAATTTTCACTTCATTGGTCACAGTATTGACTTCCGAAGATACCAAACATACCCGTCTCCCAGAAGTACTAAAGTTGAAGGAAAAGTGCTGCGCCATGGCATGCCAACTAAGAAACAACGTTATTAATATTGTAATGGAATGTTTCATGCTGTTGTACTTTTTTATGACTGATGATCGTTATAGGTAAGAGAATTAGAATCAAGAAAGTATCATTTCAAAATCGGAGGCCTACTATGGCAAAATCCCTGTTCAAGCCGTAGTATGAGATAAAGAAACGCCATATATCGTCATCTGGATTTCTTGACTTCTTTTTTTATATCATATTTAATCTCACAAAAATACTTTAAATCACGAGATCGAGATAAAAAATAATCAGGGTTGAGTTTAGACAAACCTGCATGATTACCTTACTTCGATTTGCGTGTTAGGCCGTGGTGCATCCGCTCATCATCGGCTTCGGTGGCGGAGC
>JANMMV010000740.1:0-13625 GCA_031373565.1 Saprospiraceae bacterium | reverse complement strand
CACCATTCAAACTTTTGAGGTGCATCAAACCCAAATAGACATCTGTTCCATAGACTGTGGTCTCAAATAGACTTTTGTTGATACACGGATTATGAATCGTGGCTCCTGACATTTTGGCCTCGTGGATGTAGATTTCTGTTCTGTAAAACCCACCACCATTGTTGATCGCCGCCACCATGAACTCAATGCCATAATATACTTTTAGATACAAACTCTGATAACTCTCAACAGCATAGGAAGCAGAATGCGCTTTGCAAAACGAATACCCTGCAAACGATTCTATTTGACGATATACTTCTTCACTTAACTTTAAAGGATGCCCTTGCTGCGCGCACGACACAAAATATTGCTCTTTTACAGCTTCAAGTTCTCTGATGGATCTTCCCTTTCCGCTGATCGCTCGTCGCAATATATCACCATAAGCAGCCTCCAGCCCTGCGTAGTGCAAAGCAATTTTGATGACATCTTCTTGATAAACCATCACACCGTAAGTCTCACCTAATTGTTCCTTGAAAACATCATGAAAATATTCAAATTTGTCTGGATGATTATGTCTAAAAATATATTCACGCATCATTCCGCTTTGGGCGACACCAGGCCGAATAATACTTGAAGCAGCCACCAAAATCTTGTAATTATCACACTTCAATCGACGTAGCAAACCTCGCATCGCTGGACTTTCTATGTAGAAACACCCTAACGTTTTACCAAGACTTAAAAATTCATTACATCTTTTTTCATTTTTCGAAAGACTCACATCCGTTATATCAACCTTAATACCCCTATTTTTTTCTATAATTTTTACAGCTTCATCGATCGTTCCTAATCCACGCTGGCTCAAAATATCAAATTTTTCAAAACCAATATCTTCAGCAATATGCATATCAAATTGTACAATTGGAAAACCCTTTGGTGGCATTTCTAATGCTGTAAAATTAGTAATGGGTTCTTCTGAAATGATAATACCACAAGAATGCATACTCCGCTGATTTGGATATTTTTCAAGCATCTTTCCATACTCTTCTACGTATTTAACAATAGAATTTGTATTTATCATTTTCCCCCTGGACTTTGCCAACTCGTCGAGCTCTTCTTTGGCTAAACCAAATACCTTCCCCACTTCTCTGAAAATAGAACGGTACTTAAATTCCACATTTGTACCACAAAATGCAACATGGCTTGGATCAAATCGCTTAAATATATACTCTAAAATGAAATCTCTTTCTCTCCACGACCAATCTATATCAAAATCTGGCGGACTTTTTCGATTTTCATTTAGAAATCTTTCAAAATACAAGTCAAGTTCTATCGGGCAGATATCTGTAATTCCTAAGCAATAGCTTACAATGCTATTGGCACCACTCCCACGGCCGACGTGCATAAAACCTCGACTCATGCTATATTGTACAATGTCCCAAGTGATAAGAAAATATCCACCAAAATTCAAATCGTCGATCACTTTCAATTCTTTCAATACCCGTGCTTGCGCTTCCTTATTATTGGTTCCATAGCGTTTAACCAATCCTGTCTTTGCTAAATTTTCGAGCAACAGTCGGTCTCCTTCCTTACTTTTTGTATAAAATTTTTTGTTTCGGGGTTTATTGAATTCAAATTCAAAATTGCATTGGTCAATGAGCAACTCAGTGTTCGCAATGATTTCTGGATATTCCTTATATTTCATAAGTAGTTCATCACAATCTGTCATTACTTCAGAAGTTTTGCAATAATCTTCCTCTGTCAATTTTGATAAAAGCGTATTATTATCAATAGCTCGAAGGATTTTATGTAAGTTGAACTCTTTTTTTGTTCTAAACGTAACAGGCTGAAAAACAACCGATTTTGACATTTTTTCTTTCCATTCGGACTTATATAATTTTATTATTGCATCAGGGCGTACGCCTACATACTCAAAATCTCTCAATACCGCAGGTGTATTTTCCATTGGATATATAACTGCCACATTTTTAAAATCTGGTGCGATGATAGGTAGATTGGTATTGCTAAAATTATGCTTGGTTAATAGCCTGCACATTTCACCGATGCCCTCCTTGGTTTTGGCTAAGCCTACAAAAAGTAGTTTATTGTCTTGCCTAAATTCTATGCCCACAAGCGGTTTTATGCCCACCGATTTGCATTGCTTTACAAAATCATAAATACCAGTTACTGTATTTATATCGGTTAGGGCTAATGACTTCACGTTACAAATTTGGGCTTGAGTCACCAAATCATTTAATGGAATGGTGCCGTATCGAAGGCTATGGTACGAGTGGCAATTGATGTACATTTTATTTTGGTTTATGCTTGCTACTCATGCCCGAACAACGCGAAATAGCAGCGTGACCAAAGCGGTTCTTAATTTTATCCAAGGCTTGATATAAGGATAGCATCTCGGTCGTATCTTCAAACATATCGATTTGGTAATTTCCGCGAACCAATCCAGTAAATCGAATGCCGATCAGGCGTAGGCGCATCCTTCTCGTATATAATTTATCAAAAAGTTCGGCAGTTACCTTAGCTAAAATATGGTCAAACGACGTATACGAAATTCTCATTTGTTTGGTTTCAGTATCAAAATTATTATATCGAATTTTGACCACAACAACGGAAGTTAAAAACCCATTGGATCGCAATTGGTAGGACAGTTTTTCGACCATTCCGATCATTAATGATTTGATCCTATAAATATCAATCGTATCGCTTTCAAAAGTATGTTCAGTTGAGATTGATTTTTTTTCTGTGTATGGCTCTACTGGTGTGTTGTCTATACCGTTCGCTTTTTTCCAAATCTCTATTCCATTTTTTCCAATCATTGTTTGCAATACCTCTACGGGCATTTCTGACAAAGTTTGAATATTTCTGATGCCAATACGAGATAGTAGTTGAAAAGTTACATCACCTAACATCGGTATTTTCTGAATTGATAGGGGATTCAAAAACTGTTGAACATTCTTCTCTGATACTTCTAATTTTCCCAATGGTTTTGACTCTCCAGTTCCAATCTTAGAAACGGTCTTATTGATTGACAATGCAAAACTTATAGGTAAGCCCGTCTCTTTGATGATCTTAGCAGACAGTTCAGTTGTCCATTTGTAACAACCAAAATACTTATCCATTCCCGTCAAATCCAAGTAAAACTCATCAATACTCGCTTTCTCAACTAGAGGAGCAACCTCCTCTAAGATAGAAGTCACTTCGTGGGACTTATTAGAATACAACTCCATATCGCCTTTGATAACCGATGCTTGCGGACATAGGCGTAACGCATATCTTACTGGCATTGCAGAGCGCACTCCAAATTTTCGAGCCTCATAGGAACAAGATGCCACCACACCACGGTCGGAACTCCCACCAATAATCAACGGTAAGCCGATCAACTTTGGGTTTATCAGTCGTTCGCAGGAAACAAAAAATGTATCCATATCCATATGGACAATGGCTCTACTCATCGGTGGTGAAAAATGTTTTTTAGGCAGGTGTATAATATTTTGCACAAAATTAGATCATTTTGTATCAATATGATGTATATTTGTTGATACAATCTAGATCAATGTCAATATTTTCAGAAAACATAAGACTATTGCGAGCCAATAGTGGCGTTTCGCAACAAAAATTAGCTGATGAGCTGATTATAACTAGGGTTCGTTTTGCTAAATACGAAGAGGGTAGGAGTGAGCCGCCTTTTGATATTCTCAAGAGGATATCAAAGTACTTTCACGTTAGCATCGATATTTTAATCAATGTCGAACTGAGTAGAATCCCTTTGAACAGTTTACTCAAAATGGAAGATAATAGAATACTTCTCCCGATTACTATTGACAAATCTGGCCAAGATTATATTGAAATTTTGCCCTACAAAGCAAAAGCGGGCTATCTAAGTGGTTACAGTGACCCTGAGTTTATCGAAAGTTTGCAACAAATGCATCTACCATTTTTGTCCAAAGGAAAATATAGAGCCTTCCCGATCGAGGGGGACTCTATGCCACCACATAACGAAAAGTCATTTATAGTAGGTCGCTACATTGAAAGGCTGACCGATATAAAAGAAGGCAAAACTTATGTTGTTTTGAGCAAAAACGATGGTGTCGTGTACAAAAGATTATCCAGAAAACCCATGAGCGAAAATATTTTTCTATTTCATTCAGACAATTCGGTTTATAAAACCTATGAGGTAGATGCGAGTGAAATTCTTGAAATTTGGGAGCATGTATGTAGTTTTTGTACGCAAGAATTTCAGCCTGAAGACCTAGACGTTATGAATATTAAGGATATGTTTCATCAACTGCGACTAGAAATTAAAGATCTTAAAAAGAACTAGAATGTAGCAATTGTTTATGACCCGGCCTTTGCTCAAACGTGGCTAAGACTCGTAAATCATGTGCTATAGTTCACCAGATAGCGTTCTGAATTTGACATATTCTTGTGACAATTTGGCTTTTAGCTGGATCAATTTTTGATTTGACTCTACGACCTTGTTCTCTCTCACATTGATAAGAAAAATCGAACTTTCGCCTTGACTAAGTTTTATGAGTTCGGCTTCTAGTAGGGTTTGATTGTATTTTAAGACACTCTGTATCATTTCTATTTGTGATTTGAGTGCCTCTATGTTGACGAGTGATGATTTGAGCTTAGCATCTAATTCGATTTTTATCATACTAAGATCCTGGAGTGCCCATTGTACTTTTGATTTTTGAGCTCTGAGTTCACCTACCGCCTTTCTATTGGGAATCGGCATCGAAAAATCTAACCCAAATTTGTAATTGTTATTAAAAAGTGAAGTAGCATCGCTTACAGGTAGTGATAGCCCCGTATTGATAAAATTATACTTGAGATCGGCTTTAGGTAATAAACTTTGTTGCTTTAGTTTTTGCTCGATGTTCATCATATCTATCTTAAAATTGGTCATTAATACTTTAGGATGACCTTTTATTATAGATGGAAGATCTAATAATGATGCATTTAGATCTACCACTTTATTTGTGAAAGCATTTGTGTCTGGAAGCGTTGTTGCTTTAAGCATGATAGGATTTGAATTATTATCCCACAGAAAAGTCGATAACTCTAGTGATATGTTTCTGAATCGTTGATTTTCGGAGAATTGAATTTGACGAAAGGTGTTCAATTGAGAGAGCATTTCAATTGAATCTACACTAGCTCTCTCGCCAGCTGATATGGCAATACTAATCGCATCTAATCTCTCGATGTTTAGATTTATTATTTTACCGATCAACATTTGTTGCAAATAACTCGCCACCCACTCGTAGTACAAGACTTCTGCTTCTTGTATTATATTTAAGACATTCAATCTTTGTTCTTCAAGCGAAAGATTAAGCATCTTTTTGCTTTGTCTTAAGGCAGCTCTTCGTTTATCGATGATGATATCTCTCGCTAATGGGATACTAAGTCCAGCATAGGTACTATTGTTTCGTGTGTATTCAGTATTGATTAGGTCACCGTTATTTTTTTCGACGCCTCCATATACTTCGATACCCATACCTATGGGAACATAGATTTCTGCATTTTGATACTGAAAATAATTTTTATTATCAAGCGTTTTTTGTTCATTTGTATAACTAATAATAGGATCAAATCCACCCTTTGCGGATAGTAATTCATTATTGGAAATATCTACATCTAGTCCAGCTTGGGCAATAGCGGGGTGATTAGATTTTACAACAGAAATAAAATCATTTAGGGTCAATACATCATTTTGTTGACAAAAAATTAATTTTGAAATAAAAATAAAACCAATAAGTATGATGTTCTTTGTTCCCATTTATTTATTTGGTTTTGGTGTTGTATTAATAGTGTAAAAGTCGGGTGGAAAACCATTGATTCTTCTCCAGATTTCGTACCATATTGGTACATCTTTGAGCATTGCCAAGCTATGGACGCCACTACCGATTCTAAGTCCTTTTGGCCAAGGCTTATAATCGCTATTTTCTGTGATTAGAACCCTGAATTTTCCATTTGGGCTAATATTATTCTCTACAAAGATGATGCGGCCTTTAAACGTACCAAATGATTGATTTGGCCAACCTGCAAAAACGATCGCAGGAAATCCATCGAAGGTGAGCATGATCTCTTGATTTGGTTGTATAAGTTGTACATCCATCGGATTGACAAAAATCTCCACTGAAACTTCATCTAAAATGGGTACTATTTCAGCGATTGATTCCATTTCTTTGATGATTTCATTGATACCTGCATTTGCTATCTTTGAAACTTGCCCCGCTTGCGGAGCTAGGATATAGTATTGATTGGCCCTGATTATATAATTGGAATATTCGTTTTCGAGTTTTGATATTTTACCTTTTCCTTGCGCAATTTGTGACGATGATTGGTAGAAATCGCCTCTCGCTTTTGCAATCTTTTCATTGTAAGATTGGGTGACACTATTTATTTCTAATCGCAATACAATGGCTTCTTGTTTTGTATTGTTCCAGTCATTTGTAGCACTTAATACCTTGGCAAGCGAATTTTGTAAATTGACCTTTCTTCGTTCTTTCTCTGTCAAGGGGATTACTCCTTTTTCAAACATAAGTAATGCTCCTTCGTATTGTCTTTGAGCAATGTCTACTTCGTTTTGTGAAGCAATTACTTTGATGCTATCACTTTCAATTTTTCGTTTGTTCTGCATGAGTTTGTTGTCATACACAGCAAGTTTTGCTCTTTGCTCAGCTTCTAAAGCCGTTATTTGTGAATCTATCGTTTGATTTTTGCCACCATACGAATCGACAGCGTTATACTCTTGGTCAATGATGTTTTTCGTTTGAGCAAGTAGATTAGGATCTAGATAACTATCTTTAACTTCACCAAGTTTGACAATAGTATCCCCTACATTAACCACATCTCCTTCTTTGACATACCATTTAATAATTTTGCCACTAATGACTGTATTTATTTTTTGTGGTCTGTTCTCCTGTAGTCTGGTAGTGACTTTGCCTTGCGCATCAAAATTTTGAGTCCAAGGCAAGAATAAAACGAGTGCGAAAAACAATAAGATGACAACAAACGTACTTCGTAACCTGGTACTATTGATCTTATCATATATTTTTTTGTAAGCTGTCAGGTTGATGGCTACCTTTCGCTCTAAATTTTCCGAGTATTCGTTAAAATTGTCCATGTTTATTTCGAATTAAAGGCTAATAATTTGGTCGCAGATTTTTCGTAATTCTGGATCATGTGATGCGATGATGACAGTAGTCTCTGGTATTTCATACTTTAAATAATTGTAAAATATATTTTTCTCTTTGTCATCCGTAAATTCAAGCATTGGCTCTTCTAGAAGTATAAGTCTCGGATCACCGGCAATGGCTCTTAGGAGCAATATTTTCTTTGCTATTTGGCTTGGTAGCCTTCTACCTACTGGATCTAGATGTGTATTGTAACCTTCTGGAAGAGACTTGATATATTCGGACAAACCCACCTTCTCTGATAATTTATATAGGTTTTCTAATGATGTTGTTGAATTGTTTAGTGTAATGTTTTCTAATAGAGTTCCAATAAATATATCTTGCGTGGAGAAATAAAAACCACATTGGGATCTTAATGAATCAAGATTATAACTTAATTGATTTATACCATCTACAAGTATTCTACCTTCATAGCTACTGTACGAGTGAGTCAGGACATTAAGAAAAGTTGATTTGCCGCTTCCAGTAGCACCTTCTATGCAGACTTTTTGATTTGACTCAATTTTTAAATTCAAGTCTTTAAGTATGTACGGTTCATTTTCGAAACCGAAGCTAAAGTCTTTAAAGATAATTTCCATACCTTTCGATTGGCGTGTATACTCAACAATACCTTGCGTTTCAATCGGTTTTTCTATGATTTTATTGAGTTTTTCTAGGCCTGTCAAAAGATCATAGACTGTATCTAGACTTTGTATGATTTTCTCAATAGATCCTACAATCGTTAAGATCACGATTTCTGCTGCAACAAATTGACCAATATTGATGACGTTATCAACCAATAAATAAGCACCCGTAAACAGTAGTCCGCCCGTGACCAATACTTTAAATCCTATTAGACTCCAGTATTGGAGCAGCAATATTTTGAAGTGTGCTGTACGCGCTTCGACGTAATTAAAAGCAATCTTGTCAGCATTGATAACGGGCAAATTTGAATTTTTTGAGATTTTGAAGGTCTTGATTACTCTTGCCACTTCTTGTAACCATTCTGCCATGGCGTACTTATGATCACTTTCAATCATGGCTGTCTTTAATCCTACTTTGCTTGAGTAACGAATAACTATGTAGAGTAGTAGCAAAGTAAGAATGCTAAAATAGACATACACGCTTGAGTAAAGTGAGAGCAACATCAAGCTAAAGATTATTTGTATAAAAGCCGTAGGTATATCTAATAAAATTTTGCTAAGACTTTTCTGTAAAGTCGATGTTTCAAAAAATCTGTTAACTAATTCGGGCAGGTATACGTTGTCGATCTTTGCGATGTCTAGTCTGGGAATGATATACGAAAATTCATAAGATGATCTAACAAAAATTCTCTGTTGAATTTTTTCAATTAGTTTCATTTGATTAATTTGAAGCAGACCCGCAAACGATACACCCATGACAACTAAAAATATCATTACAATCAATGATGTATTGAGCGATCCTGCCATAGCGTAATTTATGATAGCCTGGATTCCTAATGGTATAATTAGTAGCAAAATACTTCCCAATATGGCATATAAATATATGGCAGTAATATCTTTTTTCTCTAAGTATAGAAGCTTTATGAATCTAAGTAATGGGTTTGGTGAATTATTTTTCATAAACTTAATTTCTGTTTGTGTTCTGATTTTACTAATGTCCTAAAGCAGAGATCTTCAATAAAAATTTGGGTGTAGTGACGGTTATTATCTTTAGTCACGTCTGTCAATCCTGGCAGGTTGTCTTTAAAAAAAGACTGAAAATGGGAAGCTTCTACAATTGTACTGCTCAGTGACTTAGGATATTTATAGTCAGGGTTGTAGTCTGTAAAGATATTGGCAATTTGAGAACAGAGATCTTTGTAGGGCGAGAAAATACCTTCTTTATTTCTTGTTTCAATTTCTTTAATCAAATAGGCTTTGGAACTCTCGGCTATGACGATTCTGTTTAAGTTTTTCTTATTGTAATCTAGATCATCAATGCTTTCTGCTAAATCGGTGGTTAAGAGTTTAATGATTAGCTTTATTTTTTTTTCTGGATCTGAGATTTGCTGGAGGCTAATTTTCAATTGATATTCTATGTAGCACCAGTACCATGATAAGATATAGAGTAGCATCCGGTGCTTATTTTCAAAATATCGGTAGATTGTTGCTTCAGTGGTATTGATTCTTTGTGCTAGTTTTTTGAATGTAAAGAGTTCGAAGCCAATTTCATTGATTAAGTCGATACCATCTTTAACGATTTTCCGTCCTAACTCGCTGGTTTCTGGATTTTTAATAAACAAGTTCTCGTTGATCTTGAAAGCTAGATGGTAGGTCATAACACAAAATTTAGTTACGATAGTATAACTATTGAAAACAATATTTAGTTATCACTAAAGTGTTAAAAACGTGTTAATTGATAGCATTGCTATTGATATTGTAAAACTTATGTGATTTTTACTCTATTTACGTTATTAACAAAACATCTATGTCATGAGCACAGAAATAATGATATCCCTACTTACGCTTATTGCGCTCGAAATTGTTTTGGGGATAGATAACGTCGTTTTCATAAGTATATTGACTGACAAGCTTCCCTTAGAAGAAAGACGGACAGCTCGAATTGTCGGATTAGGGGGCGCTTTATTAATGCGCCTCGTGTTGTTGGCTTTTATAAGTTGGATATTGAAACTAGACAAAGCACTTTTCAGTTTAGCTGGTAACGAGTTCTCTGGCAAGGATCTAATATTGATCATTGGAGGTTTGTTCTTGCTATACAAAGCTAGTGTTGAAATTTTTGTTAATGCTGAAAGTCATCAATCAAGTCAACCTAGTGTTAAGATAGGCTTTTGGAACATCATTGGCCAAGTACTTTTGTTGGATCTTGTTTTTTCTGTGGATAGTATTATTACTGCGGTGGGGCTAGTTGATGAATTGTGGGTAATGTATGCTGCAGTCATTGTATCTATCACCATTACATTATTGATGGCCGGCAAGATTAGCAGCTACATTACAGAGCACCCTTCTCTCAAGATACTAGCGTTGTGTTTTCTGATGATTATAGGTATGGCGCTTATTGCAGATGGCTTAGAATTTCATATACCGAAAGGCTATATTTATTTCTCTATGGCTTTTTCTTTGTTTGTCAATATTGTACAAATTGCTCGTCAAGGGAAGCTACCGAAAAGTGCCTAATTTTTTGTTGACTATGTAGGCATCGAAGGCTTTTCTTATGCCTTTCTATATTGTAGACTAGTTGTCCTTCAGGTCTATTTCTTTCTCTGATTGTTTTGATTTTTTTCTAAATAGTTCTAAAAAGACACCTATTTGCAAAAAATCACGGCCAGTTTCATCATTTATCTTGTAGTCAAACTGGTGTAAATAGCCCAATTGGAGCGTAGTATTTTTTGATGGTTTATAGTTTAAAGCGAGTAATATTCTATTTCGTTCAAAATAGGGTTCTTTATTGGTAAAAAATAGCTCATTGCTTGCACTAACTTGGTATGGTTTATAGCCTTTATTATCATTTCCAAATGGGTAGGATAAACCAACTCGATACCGAAATCGGTTCTTGTATCCATTACTTGTGAATCTCAATTCGGCACGATATCGCTGTTCAACTTTTAGGTTACCCAGTGGTTGTGAGAGACTTATTTGTGGCCAAAGTCTAAATTCGTTATTGTTTTTAGGAAGGACAAAGTCGCCCCCTTCCTTATAGGTTTGATAACTTCCTGCACCTACTGTCAAATTTGCATTTTTGTGGACCTTATAGTTTATCCCTCCTTTGTACTCGTAATAGTGAAAGTCATCATAAAATTTTAATGACCGTATTTGGGATTCAGAAAACAAGCTCCATTTATCGGTGTAAGCGTATTTTACATTGATGATATTCCAAGACCCAAGATCAAACTTCTGGGCTTGAGATTCATATTGTAAACTTGACACTACTAAAACTAAAATAAACTGACGATATTTTATAGCCATAAAGTTTTAAAAACTGACTTTTTATATTAAAAGGGCTTACATGATACTTACTCCACCGTCATCGTTCCTATGAGATTTGCCATCGTAGGTGACTGGCTTCCACCAGCTGGCTCTATAGTAATCGCGTATGTCGTTACGTCGTCCACAAAGCCGATATCCACAAAATTTTCTTGACTTGTAAACACATCCATCGGTTGTGGAGCACTACCATCTTTGAGTGCCCATAGCTGGAAAGCTTGGTTTTGGGACAGGGTAGGGGCTTTGATCATCTGAAGGATATTTTTCTTCGTTACCTTGTTTGCGTGTAAGTATAGATCAATACCAGCATATTTTTCGGTTGCCGCCAACTTTATGATCTGGTTGCTACGATCATTGATTTTTTGGATAAATGCATATTGATTCTGTTGTAGCTTGAGAATTGAATCACATGCTACCATCTCTCGATTTTTTGTAACCTCACTGGTTTTGATTGTGTTCGTTTGATTAAGATACAATAAGAAACTACCTATGGATATAGCCGCGAGAATATAATTAAGTATTGAAAATCCTTTTGTGGGTGGTGTGCTATTTGTTTGGTTAGCACTTGCAGAAGGAGAATTGTTAGGAGTGCGTTTGGGTAGGTTATTAAACAATTCACCTTCTACCTTGGGTGACGGAGTGACCGCCATCAATTTTCCATATTTCTCAAGGCCCAAAGAAATTTCATGAATCTCTTGCGCTATTTCTGTGTGTTGAGTACTAAGTGACTCAACTTCAGCGATTTCTTCGGGGCTCAACTGATTTAGAACATAAAGTTCTAAGATGCCTGATGCGATATATTCTTTTATATTAATTGCCATGATTTTATGCTATTGATAGTACATATAATAAATGTCTTTCATTCTTGAGTTCATTTCTCAAAATGGAAATTGCTTCTCGGAGCCGTGTTTTGACGGTCCCAAGTGGTATGGACATTTCGTCAGCGATCTCTTGCTGGGTATATCCATTTAGAAACATTTTATCTACAAGTATTCTATATTTTTCGGGTATATTTTTAATCAGATCTGGGATATTGATATTTCCAATATTCGCCGAAACACTTGGGTCATTCTCACCGGTTACAATACTTTCTGTCTTGGTTTCATGCTCATATGACTTCAACCGCTTTTTGTCTAGTGCTGTATTTCGTGCGATTGTTGCCATCCAAGTAAATAATGTGCCTTTTACAGGTTGATAATTATCAATATTGTTCCAAATCTTTAAAAAAGTCTCTTGTAAGGCTTCTTCTGACTCACCTTGGCGTATCAAAATTCGATTTACAATACCATATAGCGCACCATTGTAGTGAGTATACAGGGTTTTTAGCCCAGTTTCATCACCGTTTTTAATGAGTGCAACTACTTTTTCTATTTCTATCATAATTAACAGGGTTTTTAATTACTCTACAAATATACAATTTAGTTACCGAAAACTATTGTTCGATATAAATTCTCACTTGTTTTTAAGATGTACGTGGTGGGAGGCGTTTTTGGATTTTAGTGGGCTTTGCCTTCAACTCCTTTGTCGCTTAATCACAGCGTATAAAAGGCACTTGTGCTTTCTTATTTCGCTGTCTGGGCGAAATGAAATGAAGTCTAAGGCAACGAAAATTATAGACTTCTACTGGTGCTCCCACTTCGCCAGCGTTCTGCATACAAAAAGTACTTTGTGCTGTTTTTTATTAGAAACCATGTCCAGGTTTTAATTAAGATACCCATTTTGATTGGAGCTTCGTAATTTTTTGCTATTATTGTACTTATTTGTTTAATTTCCGCCAACTTGTCAGAGACTGGAGATTTCGTAGACAGGATAGGTATGGTATTAGCCACCTAAAAAACCATAAAATCTAAAAAATATCTCACATGCGATTTGTACTTTATTTTCTACTATTAGTCGTTTTGACAAATATAGGGTGTCGGCAGTCACAACAAGTTGATGGTAGTGTAATAGCAGAAACGCTTCTTGATAAACATCGGCCAGCGCTGCATTTCACACCTGACAGTATGTGGATGAATGACCCGAATGGCATGGTGTATTATGAAGGTGAGTACCACTTATTTTACCAATATTTTCCCGATAGCATCGTTTGGGGCCCGATGCATTGGGGTCATGCTGTGAGTAAGGATTTGAAGGCGTGGGAGCATCTGCCGATAGCCTTGTACCCTGATAGTTTGGGGCTAATATTCTCAGGGAGCGCAGTGATAGATTGGAAAAACACGAGTGGATTTGGACAAGACGGCCGTCCACCAATGGTCGCTATTTTCACGCATCACAACATGGATGGTGAAAAAGCAGGGCGAAGCAATTTTCAATACCAATCTATCGCATACTCCACTGACAAAGGAAGGACATGGACTAAATATGCTGGCAATCCTGTCATACCTAATTCTGACGATATTAAAGATTTTAGAGATCCGAAGGTGATCTGGCACCCAGAAAGCAATAAATGGATCTTGGTACTAGCCGCTAAAGACAAGGTCAAGTTTTA
>JANMMV010000214.1:0-2645 GCA_031373565.1 Saprospiraceae bacterium | reverse complement strand
CTGAGAAGGAAGAATCACTATATTCTCGCGAGTTTTGGATGTTTATCGGTTCCCTAGTCTTGATGTTTAGTGCCGTATTGATCACGGGATCTACATCACTGCCTGTTTTCAACAAAGTAATCTCCTATTTTGATCCAGGATATTTAGGTCAAGTCATCAAAGATCCCATTCCACATTACAATAAGTATCAATTGTGGATCGGTGTTTTCATCAGTACTTTATCAGGCTTTGGGGTTTTTATGCGTTACAAGGGTATTTCGTGGCAGAAAAGTCAACGCGCTTTTTTTCTTAGGACAGTTATTCATATGGCTCTTAGCGCTATATTGACTTATTTGACGTCAGTTTGGATTGAGCTTCCATCGTGGCAGTTTTGGGTACTTTCGCTGGCAGGATATTATACCGTAGTGGCCAATGCTGACTACATCTTTTCTATAGTCAAAGGCAACATAAAGCTAGCTTCGTCTGCTGTAGCCCATCTTGGTTTTGGATTGATGGTGATAGGAACACTAGCAAGTGGATTAAATCAAAAACCAATTTCTAGTAATCCATTCGTATTCAAAGGATTATTCTCGGACGAAGATGTTAAAAAGTATGTACAACTTATCAAAGGGAAACCACTCTTTTCACAAGGATATTTTATTACGTACAAATCGGATACACTTATTGGAAGAGAGCGATTCTTTGATATCCATTTCCGTCAAGTTAACGATAGCCTCAAGACTCTAGATGAGTTTTCTTTGCGTCCAAATGCACTGTATGCAAATGATTTTTCTAAGGTTGCCGCCTACAATCCCGACACCAAACATCTTTTGCACAAAGATATTTTTACGGCTGTCATGAAAGTGCCACCCGCCACTGAAAGTGTTGAAGAAGCTAAGAAAATAGAGGATTCTCTAAAATACACGACCTACGAGTTTGCGCCAAATAAGCCACTTGATGATTCAAATTTTGTCGTGAGAATTACGGGGACTACTTTTAAACCTACAAATGCCGAATACCTTAAGAATATACACGATTCAGGGGTAGGCGTGCAAATGAGTATATATGACAAACAGAGCGATACAACTTATCAAGTTGAGGCTGCCATTGGATTGCAAGGAGCGCTCATGTATACCTATCCAGCTTCGATAGATGCTCTAGGTCTAAGGATTAAAGTCAATGAGCAATCTATTGATAACTTCTTTACACCAGAAGAAAATTTATCGTACAAAGATTATATACTCAAGGCAGGTCAAAAACTTGATATTTTGGGTAGTAAAGTTGCTATAGTGGGGTTTGACAATAAACCTGTCAATGAGCGATACAAAAAAGAAGAAGGCGATATAGCAATAGGAGCCAAGATAATGATAGAAGCTAATGCTAAGTCAACCGAAGTGATGCCGCTGTATATCATCCGCAAGAATCAACCGATGAGTATCAAAGAATATGATAGCAATTCCGGTCTGCACGTTCGATTTAGCAACATTGATCCAGCAACAGAAGAGTTTACTTTCAAAATAGCGAAGGATGTAAAAGAAACATCAGCTATCAAGCTGGACATAGCGCGAAATGTACCCCGGTCAGACTATTTGATTTTGATGGCATCTATTTTTCCGGGTATAAATTTGTTCTGGTTAGGTAGTATTCTCATGATGGCAGGTTTATTTATGGCAGCATACCATAGAATGAAATCTAAAATCGCTGAGTCGTAAAGCATGTCCGACATCTGTATAATAGGTACTGGTAATGTAGCTTGGCATATGAATAGATTGTGTCAAAATGCGGGGCATGCCGTAGTTCAGATATTAGGAAGGAGTATTGAAAACGCATCAAGTATAGCATCGGGAGATTTTACTCAATTGACTGATAATCCATCTTCAATATGTCAAAATGCTGATGTTTATTTAATATGTGTCAATGATAGTTCAATAGTAGAGGTCGTTTCTTCTGTAGGGGATTTTATTCCGAAAAATGCTTTAGTTATGCATACTTCAGGTACGCAAAGCATACATACTTTAGATCCAATACATGCGATCGCTGGATCAATATGGCCTATACAATCATTGACAGCCGGCATTGTGGTTGATGCTGACAAGATTCCAATTGCCATTTCAGCAAATTCAGCATCTGATGCCGAACTTATATCAAATTTTATTAAAACACTTGGTACTCCATTTCAAATTGTCGATGAGATCAATAAAACTAAGTTGCATCTTGCAGCAGTCGTAGTCAATAATTTTACAAACCATTTGATTGCGCTGACGCAAGGATTTATGAAAGTGGAGAGGTTAGATTTTAAGTTAGTTAGGCCATTGCTAGAGTTTACGATAGAAAAACTCGATAATGCCGCTGCGATAGATGTACAAACCGGTCCTGCAAGAAGGGGGGATTTGGAAACGATTCAACAACATTTGAAACTCTTAGACTATCAACCTGCCCTCCAAAATATCTATAAATTAATCAGTGAAAGCATCAGCTTAATTAAACATGAAACAGAAGATTTCCCCATACAAATACTCTATCGGCCAGCGACTGGCATTGCACCTATTAAGCTGGATAAAATTTTTATTCAACAAGTGATATTGAATTTAGCAAGAAATGCAATTGAGGCCATGCGTGATGGTTATACTGCAGACCCAAAATTAATTATTGAAATCAATCGACCT
>JANMMV010000200.1:0-2008 GCA_031373565.1 Saprospiraceae bacterium | reverse complement strand
GTTTTCAATAATGTGTATTGGTAAGTAGTAGTGTCATCGATAGTAGAAAATTGAGCTATTAATCGTATGTGAAAAAACAAGCTAGAAAAAAGAATGGTGATGATCCATTTTACTAAGGAGGAAATTTTCATAATGTTGATTTAGATTGTTACTGATAAATTTCAATACAAAGGTAAATCAGAACCATTTAACAATTCTGCAATAACACATATTATTTTATACAATATGTATAAATGCGACCGCAATCACATGATTACTCCCATCAAAAATGCGCCAAGGACAAAAAACAATAATAGTACAGTATAAATTGAGCTGATTATCAAAAATTTAAAAATAGACCTACCCCAAGGATTTTCAAAAACTACTTTTATACTCTTAATGATATACAGCGGAAGGCCTATCAATAAGGAATAGATGCAAGTATTATCAATGAAATCACTTACAGAATCGTCACCGAGATATCGTCGTATCATTAGATAAATACACAACACAAGGAAAATGAAGGTGTGGATGTGTATTGAAAAAACGAGATGTTCGACGTAGAACTTACGCACTTTCCTAAAAAAAACAAAAGTGATAAAAGCGATGATAGGCATAAAAAGGAACATACCCGTAGAGAAAGCTTTGATCGCCTTATTAAATAAAGTATCAAAATTACCTTCATAATAATCATTCAAATTCCTTAAAAATGGACGCTGAATCCAAGTCGAAGCAGAAGTATCTCTTTCCAAGATCAGGGAGTCTAACTGATCATCAGTCATAGTTTGAGCCAAATTTATATCTTTTTTTGAGTATGAAGCCTCAAAAATATCAAATACACTTCTATCTTGATCAGAAACCGGACAATTAAGTCCTTTGTACATCGAATCTATTTCTAATATATAAGCCATAGATTTTAATGAATCTTTCCTCGCTTTGATCTCCTTATTCTCATCATCGGAAAGACTTTTTTTAACGCTAGACGAATCTTTGACTTCATCATGTGGCTCATTGAAATCTTTACCTAATTCTTTAGCTATTTGAGCTATACTAAGATTCATATTATTGCTTCGCAATTCCTTATTAATGATTGAATCTCTAATGATGCCACGCAACAATGTAAAGTCTCGAGATAAAGGATTCTTGTTAGCAATCAATAAGGAATCTCCTTGCTTTGCGTTAAGGCAAAGAAATAATTCTGCATCATCTATATATAACCGATATTGAACACTGTCTTGTATGAAAATCAAATTATCACTGCTATTCTTGACTTTTGATTTAATACCGTCGGTAACTTGATGGCTCAAACCACTCAAAATAATAAAAAAGATAACCGAAACAAAAATGTAAAGCCTAGGTGGTGGTACAAAACGTGCACGTTTGCCGTCTAAATACTCTTTGGTCATCTGACCAGGGCGAGTAAAATAATAATTTAGCGTATGCCAAAGCTTGGTATCAAAATGTGTGATGCCTTCTACAAATTCATATCCTATGTGCCCGATAGGCACCCTGATGTCATGGTTCTCCTGTCCGCACGTAGGGCAGAACTCATAATGCGGTTCGAGCCCATGATCACAATTGGGACATGTTTGTAATTTGTGCTTATGCCTAGCCATTTAGCAAAATCATTAGTCTTTGTTTGTCAAGATGATGTGTCGATTAGACTTTTTTAGGAGGTAAATCAAAGGCTTTAGAATCATGATCAAATTTCTCCCTATGTGCGCCATCACAGAACGGTTTATTGGCCGAAAGACCGCAGCGACATAAGCCTAAAGATGTTCTACCTTGCAAGCCATATTCATTTCCCTGGCTATCACAGATGACAAAGTCACCTTCTACCTTGAGCGAGCCATTACTATTGACAGTGATTTTAGTTGGATTATCCATAAGATATTTATTTTGATTATGGTGTAAAAATAGGTAAATCTCATCAAACCCCACTAGTTAAAAAGCCTTAAATTAACGATTCTTCCTTTTTCATGATTTTATCTCTAATTAACTGATAAATGGCATCGTCCTTGAGATGATG